>DASXRB010000474.1:0-3977 GCA_036506875.1 Kribbellaceae bacterium
GGTCAGCACGGGCTTCCAGACCACCCGGGCGCCGATGCCGTCCGCGGCGTCCAGCGCGGACGTGATCCGCCGCGACTGCTCGGCGACCTGGCGCAGCGTGTCCTCGCCGTACAGGCCCTGGCTCCCGGTCAGGAACCAGACCTCGGGGGATGCGGTACTCATGCTCGTCGACTCCTCGGTGGCCGGGCCGCGTCAGCGCTGGCCGTAGACGTTCTGGTAGCGGTCGTACAGGCGGTCGATGTCGCCGGCCGTGATCGGGACCAGCGGACCGGCGGAGCGGGCCAGGTGCACGGGTGCGGGCCACGTCCTCGCACGTAGTGATTGTTAGCGTTAACAGACTCCCTCATGCTGATGCCTTCCGCTGCATGGCGCCTGGTCAGGTACGCCGTCCGCGGGAACGTGGGCGACCGGTGCTCTCCCGTGTCACCAGTCGCGGCCGCACGAGCGCCCGCTCGTAGCCCGCACCCTCCCCCGCCTCGATCTGGCGCAGGAGGACCTCGATGCTCCGCCGGCCGACCTCGCCGAAGTCCTGCCGGACCGTGGTCAGCGGCGGGTTGAAGAACTCCGACTCCGGCACGTCGTCGAAGCCGGCCACGCTCACCCGGCCCGGCACGTCGACACCCAGCTCGGTGAACGCGCGCAGCAGACCGAGCGCCATCTGGTCGTTGGCCACGAAGACCGCGGTGAGGCCGGCGACCTCGGCCAGCCGCCGGCCGGCCTCGTAGCCCGACCGCGGGCTCCAGTCCCCCGCGATCGGCTCGGGAACCATCCGCCCGGCGGCGGTCAGCGCGTTTCGCCACCCCTTGACCCGGCCCTCCGCCTCGAGCCAGTCCGGCGGCCCGGTGACGTGCCAGACCGTCTCGTGCCCGAGCTCGAGCAGGTGCTCGACCGCCAGCCGGGCGCCGGCGACCTGGTTGACGCTCACCACCGGCACACCTCCGGCCCGGCCGCCCTCGACGGCGACAGCGGGTACACCCGTGGGCAGATCCGCCAGCGCCCGTATCGCGGACCGCAGCGGAGCCACCACCACGACCCCGTCCACACCCTGCCCGGAGAGGTACTCGACCGCCTCCAGCACGCTCGCACGGGTGATCGCCTTCATGCTGACGATGCTGACGAAGTAGCCGGCCGCCCTGGCCGCCTGCTCGATCCCGTTCAGCGTGCTCGCCGGCCCGTACAGGGTGGTCTCGAAGCTCACCACGCCGAGCGTGCGGGTGTGCCCGGTCACCAGGGCCCGGGCGGCGGGGTTCCGGCGGTAGCCGAGATCGCCGATGGCGGCCAGCACCCGCTCACGGGTATTCGCACGGACGTTCGGATGATCATTCAGCACCCGCGAGACCGTCTGGTGCGAGACACCCGCCAGCAGTGCGACGTCGGCCATCACCGGGGTCCGGCGCGGCTCACTCGAACTCATGGTCTCTCCTTCGTCGCGCCGATGTGAGCGCTAACGACGGACGATTCTACATCGGTGTAGAACGGATGATGACGAGCGACCTCACGATGTGTCAAGGCCCGGTCCGGGACGACGTCAGCCCGCCTCGACGCCGACGGTGGACTCGCGCACCATCAGGCGGTACGGCGCGACGACCTCCTCCTGCGCTCCGCCGGCGCCTGCCATCCGTTCGACCAGGAGGTCGACCGCCGCACGGGCGATATCGGTGCGGCAGGGGTTCACCGAGGTGAGCGTCGGGATGCTGTAGCGAGCCTCCTCGATGTCGTCGAAGCCGACCATGGCGACGTCGTCCGGCACCCGCACGCCGTGCCGGACCAGCACGCGCAGCGCTCCCAGGGCGAGGGTGTCGTTCAGCGCGAAGACGGCGTCGAACTTCGTCCCGGACTTCAGCAGCCTCGTCATCGCCTCCGCTCCGGTGTCGCGGTGCCACGGGCCGGCCGGTGCCGCCAGCGAGCGCAGCGCGCGGATCCCCGCGTCCCGCATCGCCGCCACACAGGCGTTGTAGCGGATCGCCGCGGTGCCGACCTCCTCGCCGGGGTGGGTGCCGATCACCGCGATCCGGCGCCGGCCGGTCGCGATCAGGTGCTCGGTCGCGGCGCGCGAGCCGTTGACGTTGTCGATCACCACGTGGTCGACCGGGCCGTGGAAGATCCGCTCACCCAGCAGCACGGTCGGAAGAGCGGTGCTGAGTTGTGCCGCGTCGGCCGGCCCGAGCGCCAGCGGGCTGAACAGCAGGCCGTCGACCAGGTGCGCACGGGCGCTCGACAGCGCGGTCAGCTCCCGCTCGCGGACGGCGTTCGTCTGCTCGATCAGCACGGTGAGCCCGTGTTTCTCGGCCGCGCTGATGACCGCGTCGGCGAGCTCGGCGAAGTACGGCAGGCTGAGCTCGGGGACCGCCAGGGCGATGATGCCGGTCCGTCCGGAGCGCAGGTTCCGGGCGTTGATGTTCATCTGGTAGCCGAGGGCATCGATCGCCTCGAGCACCCTGTCCCGGGTCGCCTCGCGGATGAACGGATAGCCGTTGACCACGTTCGACACGGTCTTCGCGGAGACGCCGGCGCGCCGGGCGACGTCGCGCATGGTGACCGCCATCCCAGCGTCCCTCCCGCCTCGATGTCTGCGCCGCCCACAGTAGTCCACCGCGTCCTCAGCCGGGATGGACGCTGTCCTGCGTTGTCAACGCCACGTTTCCGGTTGATCGCGATCGAGGTCTTGACATGCCCGGATCCTGTCTGGAGGATCCGTTCTACACCGATGAAGAAACCTCCGCGAAATAGTCGCTGAGAGTTGTTAGCGCTCACACGCCGTGGACCCTGCGGCGAGATTCGTCCACAGAGCTCGATCAGGAGAAGTCATCGTGAACGTCGAACCCACACGTCGTGAGCTCGGTCACCACGTCGACCGGCGCAGCTTCCTGCGCGGTGCGGCCGGACTCGGCATCGCAACCACGCTCGGCGGTCTGACCGCGTGTACACCGGCGTCGACCGACTCCGGTGCACGCAAGCTGAGCAGCCCGTCCCTCACCGGCGAGTCCGCCCGGGGCGAGGTCACCATCTGGAACCGGCAGGGCGACCTGTACCAGGTCTTCGACACCGTGATCCCGTCGTTCAACAAGAAGTACCCGAACGTCAAGGTGAAGCACGTCGCCACCGACCCCGCCACCAAGCTGCCGCCCGCGTTGGTCAGCGGCGCCGGCTTACCGGACGGCTCGTTCCTGGAGGACGTCAACATCGTCGGGCAGGCCGACCATCTCCTCGACCTGTCCGAACGGATGGAGCAGTACAAGGCCGACACCGTGCAGTACAAGCTGGGCGTCGTCACCATCGACGGCCGCCTCGTCGGTATCCCCTGGGACACCGACCCCGGCCTGCTGTTCTACCGCGAGGACGTCCTCGACCAGGCCGGCGTGGATCCCGCCACGCTGAAGACGTACGACGACCTCCTGGCGGCCGCCCGGACGATCAAGCAGAAGCGCCCCGACGCGCGTCCGCTGCACCTCGAACGCGATCCGAATCTCGGCCAGATGTGGCTCGAACTGTTCGCCAACCAGCAGGGCACCGGCCTGATCGACCCGGAGTCCGGAAAGACGCGGCTGGACAGCCCGGAGTACCGGCAGATCCTGGGATGGATCCAGCAGGTCGCTCAGGGAGGACTCGGCACGCGAGCCGCGTTCGTCACGCCTTCCGACCTGCAGTCGCTCGATGCCGGCAACCAGAGCCTCATTCCGTGGGCTTGCTGGTGGAGCTTCATCCCGCAGTCGTCGCTGAAGACCTCCAAGGGCAAGTGGCGGGTGCAGCAGCTGCCGGTGTGGAAGGAGGGCGGCGCCACGAGCGGTGTGATGGGCGGATCGTCGTTCGTGATCCCGGCCAAGGCGAAGAACCCCGAGCTCGCGTGGCTGTTCTTCGAGCACCTCGTGTACAGCGAGGAGGGCTACACCAAGGCCTTCGGTGCGAACAAGGTCTACCCGGGCGGGCTGAACACCGTGCTGCCGTCGTACCTGCCGGCGCTGGACGAGAACAAGCCG
>DASXRB010000475.1:0-2688 GCA_036506875.1 Kribbellaceae bacterium
GCGATGCGCCGCATCGCTCTCCTCCTCCGCCTTGCCAGCGAACGCCTGGACCACCGCTAAACGCACCAACGTTTCTTGACGAGGCACTAGAACCCGTGCGCGCGTTCGGCGCGGATCACCGCGAGGACCGCGTTGATGAGGGCGAGGTGGGTGAAGGCCTGCGGGAAGTTGCCGAGGTGCCGGCCGCTGGTGGCGTCGATCTCCTCGGCGTACAGCTCCAGCGAGCTCGCCTGGGACAGCAGCTTCTCGCACAGCGACCGGGCCCGGTCCAGCTCGCCGATCGCGACCAGCGCGGACACCAGCCAGAACGAGCAGATCGTGAACGTGCCCTCCTCGCCCGCCAGCCCGTCCTCGGTGTGCTCGACGCGGTAGCGCAGCACCAGGTCGTCCTCGGTGAGCTCGTCGGCGATCGCGAGCACCGTGTCGCGCACGCGCTCGTCGGTACCGGGCAGGAAGCCGAGCAGCGGGATCAGCAGCACCGACGCGTCCAGCGCCTTGGTGCCGTAGTGCTGCACGAACACACCGCGGTCGTCGACGGCGTTCGCGAGCACGTCCTCGCGGATCTCCTCGGCGGCGGCCTGCCACTCGGCTGCGAGCTTCGCCTCACCGCGCCCGGCCGCGATCCGCGCTCCCGCGTCGGCGGCCATCCAGCACGCGACCTTGGACGACGTGAAGTGCTGCGGCCCGGACCTGACCTCCCAGACGCCCTGGTCGGGCTCCCGCCAGCGTTCCAGCGCCCGCTCGACCTGGGTCTGCACGATCCGCCACAGCCGGTCGTCGACGCGGTGCCGGTTCCCGGTGTACAGCGCGACCGAGGCGACGACCGCGCCCCAGACGTCGTGCTGCTGTTGGCTGTACGCCGCGTTGCCGACCCGCACCGGCCGCGCATCGTCGTACCCGGACAGGTGCTCGAGGATCGACTCGGTCAGCACCCGCTCGCCGTCCACGCCGTACATGATCTGCAGCTCGTCGCCCTCGGCGGCGGCCACGTCGGCGACGAAGTTGAAGAAGTCGCCGGCCTCCCAGTCGAACCCGAGCGCGAACAGCGCCCACAGCGTGAACGTGCTGTCCCGGATCCAGGTGTAGCGGTAGTCCCAGTTCCGCACCCCGCCCGGCGTCTCCGGCAGCGAGGTGGTCGCGGCGGCGACGAGCGCGCCGCTGGGCGCGAAGGTCAGGCCCTTCAGGGTGAGCGCGCTGCGCTGCAGGTAACCGCGCCACGGGTGGTCGGGGAAGCGGCCGCGGTCCAGCCAGTGCTGCCAGTGGTGGCAGGTCCAGCGCAGCCGCGCGTCCGCCTGCTCGATGGTGTGCGGGGCGGCGTGCTCGCTCCACGACAGCGCGACGAACCGGCTCTCGCCGGCCTTGAGCAGGGTGCGCGCGGTCGCCATCGAGCCCTCGAAGCCGACGTTGAGGTCCGTGGCCAGCCGCAGCTCGCGCTCCGCGTCGTCCGCGGTCGCCACCGCCTCGTGGTAGTCGTCGCCCGGGTACGACCAATGCGCCTGCTGTCGGCCGTAGTCGAACACCGGCCGGCAGTCCATCCGCACCTGGACCTCGCCGTTCACGCACCGGATCCGGCGCAGCAGCACGTGGTCCGCGTCGTAGTCGGTCGGCGCCCGCCGGTGCGTCGTGGACCGCTCGGTCTCGTGGTGCCACGGCCCCATCAGCAGCGCGTCGGTCACCACCAGCCAGCCGCCCGGCGTCCACCAGCTCGTCTCGAGCACCAGTGTGCCGGGGATGTACCGCCGCGCCGACGGCACGTCGACCCCGGCCGGCGCGATCCGGAACGACCCGGCGTCGCGGTCCAGGATGGCGCCGAACACGCTCGGCGAGTCCATCCGGGGCAGGCACATCCACTCGATCCCGCCGTCCGGCGCGACCAGGGCCGTCGTCTCACAGTCGGACAGGAACCCGTAGTCGCCGATCGGCGGGAACTGGCTGCGCCGGCGAGTCAGCTCCCCGTTCATCCTCACAGTCTGTCGCCCCGCACCCTCCGATGGCCAACTACCGCTCAGCGGCCGGGAGCCAGTGTGCCCAGTCGCCCGGCTCGGGGTTTCGCGCCGCCCACGCGTCGACCGCCGCCGGCAGTCGTACGACGAGCCGGGTGCGCGGCCACCACGCCTTCCGCACCAGCAGGACCGGGAAGGTCGTGGCGTGCGCGAAGTCGATGGCGTTCTCGGTCACGATCACCCGGCGCTCCGCGCTGGCGATCTGGATGAGCACGTCGTCGCTCAGGTTGTGCGCTCCGAGCTGTACCGGCGTGCACGCGTCGTGGCCGAGGGCCGCGAGCTCGTCCGCGACCTGCGGAGGGAGCATCGCGTCGACCAGGAATCTCACGCCAGCAGGCGCTCGCGGTCGGCCGCTGTCCGCTCGGCCTCCGCGAGCGCGCGGTCGTTCGCCAGGATCCGGTCCTCGATCTCCGCTCGGTGGGCGGCCGCGTAGTTGAGCGCGACCACGACCTGCCGCGGATGCAGGCCGAACTCCTCGGCCAGCGCCTTGACGCGCCGGGACTCCGAGCCCGACATGTGCCGCAGCGCGGAAGCGATCTGCCAGACGTCGGGCCCGCCGGCGAGTGCGGCACGCCGGCCGGCCGGTCCGGGCTTGAAGACCACACCGGGGTGCGCCGCCGTCGCAAGCCCCTCCCGCACGAACCGTTCGACCAACGCGGTCACCGTGGTGCCTTCGCTGGCCGCC
>DASXRB010000476.1:0-1903 GCA_036506875.1 Kribbellaceae bacterium
CACCTCCGGCGACCACGGCCGGATCCTCGCCGCGCTGGCCGGCGCGCGCCTGCTGGTGCCGGTCGTCGCACTGCTCGGCGAGGTCGAGTACGACGAGGACGGCCTGGCCCGGGACAAGTCCGCCGACATGGCCGTCGTACTGGTCACCGGTCGCGACGGGCGCCGGGCACTGCTGGCGTTCACCTCGACGGCGTCGCTGGCCGCCTGGCAGGCCGACGCGCGGCCGATGCCCGCGACCACAGCGCTGGCGGCCACCGCCGCGATGCAGGAGGGCGCGGCCGCGATCGTGGTCGACATCGCCGGCCCCCGAGCAGTCGTGGTCGAGACCGACGACGTACGACGCCTCGCCGCGGGCCAGCAGGTGGTCCGGCTGGAGGACGGCGGCTATGCCTGGGTTGAAGCCGGCTCGGGTGCTAAAGCGATTTAGGTCGTGACCCGTGGGGGAGCGGTGCTCTCCCGGACGGTGAGCACCGGGGTCGGTGTACGGCGGCTGGTGGCGGTCGCGGGGTCCGCGAGCAGCGCCAGCAGCACCTCGGCCGCCTGCCGGCCGAGCTCGCTGGTGTCGCGCGACAGCGCGGTCAGCGCCGGGTGCATGAGCTGGGTGAGCACCGAGTCGTCGAACGCGACGATGGACAGCTCCGACGGCACCTGCAGGCCCATCTCCATCGCGACCCCGAGACCCGCGACGGCCATCACGTCGCTGTCGTAGACGATCGCGGTCGGCCGCGGTGAGCCGGACAGCAGCCGCCGGGTGGTGGCGGCACCGGCCGCGTCGCTGAAGTCGGTCGGCAGCGACGGCGCGGGCTCCAGGCCCAGCCGGCCGGCGGCGTCGCGCAGCGCGCGGATCCGGCGCTGGGTGTGCTGGAACGCCGGCAGCCCCGCGACGTGCGCGATCCGCCGGTGCCCGATCGCGGCGAGGTACTCCACGATCGACAGCATCGCGGCCCGGTCGTCGGCCCAGACCGACGGCAGGCTGCCGCTCCCGCCGCGGCCGCCGATCACCACCGCGGGCAGGCCGAGCCGCTCGACCTCGGCGATCCGCGGGTCCCGCACGGTCAGGTCGACCAGCACGATCCCGTCCACCCGGTGCTCCGAGGCCCAGCGGCGGTAGACCTCGAGCTCGGCGTCGGTGTCCTCGACGATCAGCAGCTGCAGCGAGATCGAGTGCGCCGACAGCCCGGACTGCAGCCCGGAGACGATCTGCGCGAAGAACGGCTCGACGCCCAGCGTGCGCGCCGGGCGGGCGATCGCCAGGCCGATCGAGTCCGCGCGCGAGTTGCCGAGCGCGCGGGCCGCGCTGTGCGGGCGCCACTGCATCTGCTCGGCGATCCGCAGGATCCGTGCCCGGGTCTCCTCGCTGACCCCCGGCCGCCCGTTCAGCGCGAACGAGACGGCGCCCTTCGACACCCCGGCACGATGCGCGATGTCCGCGATCGTCGGTCGAGCCACTCCACCACCCCACTCACCGGCGTGCTCATTCTCGTTCATGACAACGTTGTATCGGAGTCTTGACAGCATGATTGTAAGCGGTGGAGAGTTCCGGAACTAGACCGGTTTATCTCATCCGAGGCGCCGACGAGCAAGCGCCTCGTCGTCTACTACCAGACGCAGTACTACAACAACACCTACGTGGCGCCGCTGCCGCTGGCCGACCACGGCGCCACCACGATCGCCGTCGGCGCCATCCACCTGAACGGCGACGGCAGCGTGCACCTCAACGACAACCCGCCGGCCGACCCGAAGTTCGACCGGATGCGGACCGACCTGGCCGCCGCCCAGGCCCGGTGCCTGAGCGTGGTCGGCATGGTCGGCGGCGCGCACCGACCCAGCAGCCCGGCTCCACGAGCTGACGGTGTTCTCCTAACCATTCCGTTCATCGGGCCTTTGTGACCCGGCGTGTCGC
>DASXRB010000477.1:0-8210 GCA_036506875.1 Kribbellaceae bacterium
CGCGCGTACGGCGACGACCTGACCACCCGCGTCGGGTCGCTGAAGGACCAGCCGAAGAACGTGCAGTCCGAGCTCACCAAGCAGTTCGAGAAGCGCCAGGCCGAGCTGACCAAGCAGTTCGAGAAGGGCCAGGCCGAGCTGACCAAGCGCTTCGAGGCGCTGACCGCCGACGCGAGGACCGTCCCGGCCAAGCTGCGTGAGCTGCCGGCCACCGTCCAGGCCAAGGTGAACACCGTGCTGGGCGAGGCCGAGGCGACGTACGACGAGCTGGCCGGTCGCGGCAAGAAGCTGGTCACCCGGATCCGCAAGCAGGCCGCGACCGAGGACCTCGCCGCGCAGGCGAAGAGCACGGTGAGCAAGGCGAAGGCCACCAAGACCACCGCCACCAAGGCTGCCGGCACCACCACCAAGAGCGCGAAGGCGACCACCACCAGCGCCCGCAAGACCGCGTCGAGCGCCGCCAAGGCCGCCTCCGACGCCGCGTCCAAGATCGGCGACTGACGCGCGGTAGCCGTATCACACCTGTCACCTCACACACCACGGCCCGTCCTTCCCCCGAAGGGCGGGCCGTGGTGCTAGTAGGCTCGGTCACATGCTGCTGGCCCAGGCGATCCTCGTGAACCTCCCGGATGTGACCACCGGGTGGGGGATCTTCTCCGCGGTGATCCTCGCGCTGAAGCTGATCGCGCTGCTCGACGCCTCGTTCCGGCCGCAGACCGCGTACATCGCGGCCGACAAGCTGACCAAGCCGGGCTGGTTGCTGATCCTCGGCACGTTCACGGTGGCGCACTTCTTCCAGGCGCCGCTCAGCCTGATCGCGCTGTTCGGCATCGTCGCGGCGGTGGTGTATCTCGTCGACGCGCGCCCCGCACTGCGCCGGGCGTCCGGCGGCCGCGGCAAGGGCGGCGGCAGCTTCCGGCGCCGCCGAGGCCCCCGCCCGCTTTAGGGAACGATCGTCGCGTAGGTCGGGGTCAGGACCAGTAGACGACGACCCGGTCGCCGATTTGGACCTGGTCGAACAGCCAGGCGATCTTGGTCTTGTTGCGCACGTTGACGCAGCCGTGTGACGCCCCGGCGTAGCCGCGGGCGGCGAAGTCCGACGAGTAGTGCACGGCCTGCCCGCCGCTGAAGAACATCGCGTACGGCATGTCCGAGTCGTACAGCCGCGAGTGGTGGTAGCGGCTCTTCATGTACACGTGGAACAGGCCCTCGCGGGTTTGCGTCGCCTGGGCGCCGAACCGGACATCGGTGCGCAGCACGACCGAGCCGTCCACCACGTACCGCAGTTTGCGGGTCGACTTGTCGATGCACAGCACGTGGCCCACCATGCAGCGCGGGTCGAGCGTGGCGCCGTCCGCGACCGGCTTCGGGACCGGCGGGTAGAGCTCGGCGTGCGTCGGCTCGTGCGTGCTCGCCTCGAGCTGGTCCCAGGTGTACTGGTCGACGTACCCGAGGGCCGGGATGCCGTGGGATCGCTGGAACGCGCGGACCGCGGCGCGGGTCATGGTGCCGAACGAGTCGTCCAGCCAGCGCGTGTCCAGTAGCCCGAGTTGGACCAGCCGGGCCTCGATCTCGCGGACCTCGGTGCCGTCGTCGCCGTTGCGCCACAGCGCCTTCGGGTAGATCGGCAGCTCGCCGGAGACCTCGAACGGCACGGTCGTCACGGCGCCGGCGGTGCCGGTGTCGGCCGCCGCGGGCACCAGCGCGCCGGCGACGACGCACGCACTCGCGACGAGCGCGGTGGCGACCGCGACCAGGCTGCGCACGCGCATGGCTCCTCCTCAGTTCCAGGCCATCAGTCATTGGACGACGGCGGCCGGGGTCACGGTTGGCACGAACCGCGGGCAGTGACCGTTCCGTTACATAATGGCGGACATGAGGATCGAGCTGATGACGGCTGACATCACCACGGTGGCGGCCGACGCGGTGGTGAACGCGGCGAACCGCGCGTTGCGCGGCGGCGGTGGGGTGGACGGCGCGATCCACCGGGCCGGCGGGCCGCTGATCCTGGCGGACTGCGTCGAGAGGTACCCGGACGGGCTGCCCACCGGCCAGGCCGGCTGGACGACGGCGGGCGACCTGCCGGCGTCGTACGTCATCCATGTCGTGGGGCCGAACTACAACGCCGGGCAGCGCGACCCGGAGCTGCTGGCGTCCTGCTACCGCAACGCGCTGCGGATCGCGGACGAGCTCGGTGTCCGGACGATGACCGCGCCGGCGGTGTCGGCCGGGATCTACGGCTGGCCGGCGGAGTCGGCGGCGCAGATCGCCGTACGGACCCTGCTGGACACGCCGACCGGCGTCGAGCTGGTGACGTTCTGCCTGGTCGAGCCGCGCCTGCACAAGGCCTTCACCCGGGCGCTGGCCGAGACGGAATGAGCAACGGCGGCCGCCCGGGGGCAGCCGCCGTTGTCAGATCGGGTACGACGTCACGAACGGTAGACGAGCACCCGCGTACCGATCGGCACGTGGCCGTACAGGTACGCGATCGCCGTCTTGTTCCGCACGTTCACGCAACCGTGCGAGCAGCCGTTGTAGCCGCGCGCCGCGAAGTCGGCCGAGTAGTGCACCGCCTGGCCGCGACTGAAGAACATCGCGTACGGCATCGGCGAGTGGTACAGCGTCGACACGTGGTCGCGGTCCTTCGCGTACACCTTGAAGATGCCGTTGCGGGTCGGTGTCGACGGGCAGCCGAACCGCGCGTCGGCATACCGCAACAGCTTGCCGTTGAGCATCAGCACCACCTTGCGGGTGGTCTTGTTGATGCACAGCCACCGGCCGGTCATGCATCGCCGGTCGATCTGCAGCTTGCCGGGCACGATCGACATCGGCACAGCCATGGTCTTGACGGCGCCCCCGGCCGTCACCACAGCCGGCGCCGAGGCCGGGATCGTCGCCTCTGCCGGCGTCGAGGCCAGCAGACCCGCGGTGACGACGGCGGTCGCCATCACGGCTCCGGCGAGCTTGTGCAGGATCCTCATCCGAGGCCCCCTCCTGTTTCTCTGGTCGGTCCCTCCACAGTCCAACCGGTAGACGCCAAGAGCGCATGATCAGTTGGACACGAATCGGCATCTTTCCACGACTCGTCAGCAAAACGAGGCACGGACTCACTTCGGCTTGCGGCCCTGCTTCGCGCGGTCGGTCTGGGACAGGATCACCTTGCGCATCCGGATCGCCTCGGGGGTGACCTCGACGCACTCGTCCTCGCGGCAGAACTCCAGCGCCTGCTCCAGCGACAGCACCTTCGGCGGCACCAGCCGCTCCAGCTCGTCACCGGTCGAGGAGCGCACGTTCGTGAGCTTCTTCTCCTTGGTGATGTTCACGTCCATGTCGTCGGAGCGCGAGTTCTCGCCGACGATCATGCCCTCGTACACCTCGGTGGTCGGCGCGACGAACAGGATGCCGCGCTCCTGCAGGTTGAACATCGCGTACGACGTGGCGGCGCCGGAGCGGTCCGCGACCAGCGAGCCGTTCGGACGGGTGCGCACCTCGCCGGCCCACGGCTCGTAGCCCTCGAACACGTGGTGGGCGATCCCGGTGCCGCGGGTGTCGGTGAGGAAGTCGGTGCGGAACCCGATCAGGCCGCGGGCCGGGACCAGGAACTCCATCCGCACCCAGCCGGTGCCGTGGTTGGTCATCTGCTCCATCCGGCCCTTGCGGACCGCGAGCAGCTGCGTGACGGTGCCGAGGTACTCCTCGGGGCAGTCGATGGTGAGCCGCTCGACCGGCTCGAGCACCTTGCCGTCGATCGTCTTGGTGACCACCTGCGGCTTGCCGACGGTCAGCTCGTAGCCCTCGCGGCGCATCTGCTCGACCAGGATCGCCAGCGCCAGCTCACCGCGGCCCTGCACCTCCCAGGCGTCCGGCCGCTCGGTCGGCAGCACCCGGATCGACACGTTGCCGACCAGCTCCTTGTCGAGCCGGTCCTTGACCAGCCGGGCGGTGACCTTCGAACCCTTCACCCGGCCGGACATCGGCGAGGTGTTGGTACCGATCGTCATGGAGATCGCCGGCTCGTCGACGGTGATGAGCGGCAGCGGCCGCGGGTCGTCCGGGTCGGCCAGCGTCTCGCCGATCATGATGTCCGGGATACCCGCGATCGCGGCGATGTCGCCCGGGCCGGCGGTCTCACCCGGCACCCGGTCGAGCGCCTCGGTGACCAGCAGCTCGGTGACCTTGACCCGCTCGACCGAGCCGTCGCGCTTGCACCAGGCGACCTGCTGGCCCTTCCGCAGCGTGCCCTCGTGGACGCGCAGCAGCGCGAGCCGGCCGAGGAACGGGGAGGCGTCCAGGTTGGTGACGTGCGCCTGCAGCGGGGCCTCGTCGGTGTACGTCGGAGCCGGCACGTGCTCGAGGATCGTCTCGAACAGCGGCTCCAGGTTCTCCGAGTCCGGCAGCCCGCCGTCCTTGGGCTGGTTCAGGGATGCGCGGCCCGCCTTCGCGGAGGCGTAGACGACCGGGAAGTCCAGCGCGGACTGGTCCGCGTCGGAGTCCAGCAGGTCCAGGAACAGCTCGTACGTCTCGTCGACGACCTCGGCGATCCGCGCGTCCGGCCGGTCCACCTTGTTCACCACCAGGATCACCGGCATCTTCCGCGCCAGCGCCTTGCGCAGCACGAAGCGGGTCTGCGGCAGCGGACCCTCGGAGGCGTCCACCAGCAGCACGACCGCGTCGACCATCGACAGCCCGCGCTCGACCTCGCCGCCGAAGTCGGCGTGGCCCGGGGTGTCGATGATGTTGATCGTGATGTCCTCGCCGGACGACATCTTGTGCCGGACCGCGGTGTTCTTCGCGAGGATCGTGATGCCCTTCTCGCGCTCCAGGTCGCCGGAGTCCATCGCCCGCTCGTCGACGTGCTGGTGGGCGCCGAACGCGCCGGACTGCCACAGCATCGCGTCGACCAGCGTGGTCTTGCCGTGGTCGACGTGGGCCACGATCGCCACGTTGCGCAGGTCGTTGCGGATGGGCATGCCGAAGTGCTCCAGGGGTTCAGGGGGTCGCCGCCGCCGTCGCGCCGCAGCCGCTCCATGGTACGGCGTACCAGCCGTCCGGCCCCCTCAGGGGGTTCATTCGTCGCATCTTGTGGCTCCTGTGGAAACAGGTGGGGTGCGCCGGGCGGTCTGGTGGCCGCGTTTCCACAGGAGCCACAAGATGCGACGAATGAACCCGTAAGTACGCTGGGCGGGTGAGTTCCTTGCACAGGGTTGCGATGGTGAGCTTGCACACGTCGCCGCTCGACCAGCCCGGGACAGGTGACGCGGGCGGCATGAACGTGTACGTCGTGGAGCTGTCGAAACGGCTCGCGAACCACGGCATCGAGGTCGACATCTTCACCCGCGCGACGTCCTCGGCGCTGCCGCCGCGGGTCGAGCTGGTGCCCGGCGTGGTGGTCCGCAACGTCGCCGCCGGCCCGTACGAGGGGCTCGGCAAGAACGACCTGCCCGCACAGCTGTGCACCTTCGCGCGCTCGGTGCTGCGCGCCGAGGCCGCGCACGAGCCGGGGCACTACGACGTCGTGCACTCGCACTACTGGCTGTCCGGCCAGGTCGGGCTGCTCGCCCGGGACCGCTGGGCGGTGCCGCTCGTGCACACCATGCACACCATGGCCAAGGTGAAGAACCAGCTGCTCGCCGAGGACGACGTGCCCGAGCCGCCCGCGCGGCTGATCGGCGAGGAGCAGGTCGTCGAGGCGGCCGACCGGCTGGTCGCGAACACCGACGACGAGGCGAAGCAGCTGATCGACCTGTACGACGCGGCGCCGGACAAGGTCGCCGTCGTCCATCCCGGGGTGGACCTGGACGCGTTCCGGCCCGGTGACATCGCGGCCGCGCGGGCGGCGGTCGGGGTGCCGGCGGACGCCGTCGTCCTGACCTTCGTCGGGCGGATCCAGCCGCTGAAGGCGCCGGACGTACTGATCCGGGCCGCGGCCCGGCTGCTGGAGCAGGACCCGTCGCTGCGGCGGCGGCTCGTGGTGGCGATCGTCGGCGGGCCGTCCGGGACCGGGCTGGAGCACCCGGAGGCGTACGCCGAGCTGGCCCGGGCGCTGGACATCGACGACGTGACCCGGTTCGTGCAGCCGGTGCCGCAGGACGTGCTGGCCGAGTGGTACCGCGCGTCCACGGTGGTCTGCGTCCCGTCGTACTCGGAATCCTTCGGGCTGGTGGCGCTGGAGGCGCAGGCCTGCGGGACGCCGGTGGTCGCGGCCGCGGTGGGCGGGCTGACGACCGCGGTGCGCGACGGCGGGTCCGGCGTGCTGGTGTGCGGGCACGACGCGGGCGACTTCGCCGAAGCGCTGCGCCGGGTGGCGTTCGAGCGGGGGCTGTGGGAGCGGATGAGCGCGGCGGCCGTCGAGCACGCGCGGCGGTTCGGCTGGGAGGTGACCGCGGAGCGGACCGCGCAGGTCTACCTGGAGTCCATGGACGCGCTGCGGCTGGAGGTCACGTCGTGAGGGTCGCCGCCGCGGACGTCATCCGCCAGGTGCTGAAGGAGAACTCGCTGGAGTTCACCGAGCCCGAGGACGGCATCTTCACCGTCGACCTGCCGGGGGAGCGCAAGCTCAAGACGACCGTCACGCTGGCGCTGCGCAACCAGGCGCTCGGGATCCACGCGTTCCTCGCGCGCCGGCCGGACGAGAACCACGAGCGCGTCTACCGGTGGCTGCTGGAGCGCAACCTCAAGATGTACGGCGTCGCCTTCGCCGTCGACCACCTGGGCGACATCTACCTGCAGGGCCGGGTCGCGGTGCACTCGGTGACCCCGGCCGAGATCGACCGGCTGCTCGGCGCGGTCCTGGAGTACGCCGACTCCTCCTTCAACACGATCCTCGAGCTCGGCTTCGCCTCCTCCATCCGCAAGGAGTACGAGTGGCGCCTCTCCCGAGGCGAGTCCACCCGCAACCTGGAAGCCTTCAAAGGCTGGCTGGAGTCCGGCACCTGATCCCTCCGTTCATCGGGCCCTTCTGACCCGGCGTGTCGCCGTTGATCGGGCCCTTCTGACCAGGCCCTGCCGAGCCGCCCGCACCCCGGGAACATGTCGCCGGGATCGTGAACAGTTCCGCGGGTCGTCGTACAGGCGATTCGTTGTTCACGAACACCACGGGGTGAGCCGGCGCCCGACGAGCTGTACCGGGGTTCCCGTGCTGCAGCGGGGGCGTTTGGTCACAAGGGACCGATGAGTGGCGACACGCCTGGTCGGAAGGGCCCGATGAGCGAGATGGGGCGGTGGGGCGGAGGGCTGGGGGTCGGTAGGCTCCGGGGCATGAGCTACCGCCTGATCCTGCTGCGCCACGGTCATTCCGATTGGAACGCCAAGAACCTGTTCACCGGCTGGGTCGACGTCGACCTCAACGAGCAGGGTGTGGAGGAGGCGCAGCGCGGCGGCGAGCTGCTGCGTGAGCGGGACCTGCTGCCGGACGTCGTCCACACCTCGCTGCAGCGCCGGGCGATCCGCACCGCCGAGATCGCGCTGAACGTCGCCGACCGGATGTGGATCGACGTACGCCGGTCGTGGCGGCTGAACGAGCGGCACTACGGCGCGTTGCAGGGCAAGGACAAGAAGCAGACGCTGGAGGAGTTCGGCGAGGAGCAGTTCATGCTCTGGCGCCGGTCGTACGACACCCCGCCGCCGCCGATCGAGCGCGGCTCCGAGTTCGACCAGTCCAGCGACCCCCGGTACGCCGGGCTGCCGCCGGAGCTGATCCCGTCCTCGGAGTGCCTGAAGGACGTGCTGGAGCGGGCGCTGCCCTACTGGTACGACGCGATCGTGCCGGACCTGCGTGCCGGGCGGACCGTTCTCGTGGCGGCGCACGGCAACTCGCTGCGCGCGCTCGTGAAGCACCTCGACGATCTGGACGAGGACACCGTGGTCGGGCTGAACATCCCGACCGGCATCCCGCTGTACTACGAGCTGGACGAGGCGTTCCGCCCGGTCGTGAAGGGCGGCGAGTACCTCGACCCCGAGGCGGCCGAGGCCGCCATCGAGGCCGTCAAGAACCAGGGGCGCTAGGCGTTCAGCCGTTGCTGGGGGTGGCGGCACCCGCGCCGGAGCCGGCCGCGGTGCCGCCGACGGCGACCGGCAGCTCGCCGGTGACCAGGTAGACGACCCGGCGGGCCATCGCGACCGCGTGGTCGGCGATCCGCTCGTAGTACCGGCCGAGCAGCGCGATGTCGACCGCGGCCCCCACACCGTGCTGCCAGGAGTCGTCCATCATC
>DASXRB010000478.1:0-4040 GCA_036506875.1 Kribbellaceae bacterium
ACGAGATGCGACGAACGAACGGGAAAGGGGGAGGGGGAGGGGGAGGGGCGGCGCGACCCAGCCGTACGACGAGACCCGGCTGGACTACGACATCCGGCCGGGTTTACGAGAAGTCGGCCGGGTTACGAGAAGTCGGCCAGGGCGCGTTCGGCTTCGGCGAGCCAGGCCTGGCGGGCCTCGATCGCTTCGCGCGCCTCGGCCTCCTGGCGCGCGTCACCGCGCTCGGCGGCCTTGGCGGCCTTGGCCTCCAGGTCCGCGATTGACGACCTGAGCTGCTGCACGGTGGCCTCGGCACGGGCCCGGGCCTCCGGGTTGCTGCGCTCCCAGATCTCGTCCTCGGCGGCCCTCACCGCGTCCTCGACCGCGCGCAGCCGCGCGTCCACCGACCGCATCGCGTCCCGCGGCACCTTGCCGACCTGGTCCCAGCGGTCCAGCAGGTCGCGCAGGGACTCCCGCGCGGCCTTGGCGTCGGTGATCGGCAGCAGCGCCTCCGCCTCGGTCAGCAGGGCTTCCTTCTGCTCGAGGTTGGCCTGCTGCTCGACGTTCTCCTCGGCCTGCGCGGCGTCGCGGGCGCCGAAGAAGCTGTCCTGCGCCGCGCGGAACCGGGCCCACAGCTTGTCGTCGACCTCGCGCGGTGCCGGCCCGACGGCCTTCCACTGCCGCATCAGGTCGCGGAATCTGCCGGACGTCGGACCCCAGTCGGTCGACGACGCGATCGACTCGGCCTCGGCGGCCAGCCGCTCCTTGACGACGGCGGCCTCCTCGCGCTTGGACGACAGCTGGGCGAAGTGCTGCTTGCGGTGCCGCGTGTACGCCGTCCGCGCCGAGGAGAACCGGTGCCACAGTGAGTCGTCGCTGGTCTTGTCCAGCCGGGGCAGCGCCTTCCACTCGTCGAGCAGCTCACGCAGCCGGGTGACGCCGTGCCGCCAGTCGGTGCCGGACGCGATCGTCTCGGCCTCGGCGGCGATCCGGGACTTGGCCTCGCGGGCCTCCTCGACCTTCGCGGCACGCTCGGCCTTGCGCTTCTCGCGCTGCTCGGCGACCACCGGGTTCAGCGACTCGAGCCGGGCGCGCAGGCCGTCCAGGTCGCCGACGGCCTGGGCGTTGTCGATGGCGGTGGTGACCTTCTTCACCGCGGCGCGCGCGTCGTCGGGGGAGACGGTGCCGCCCTTGATCCGCTTCTCCAGCAGGTCGACCTCGAACAGCAGGGCCTCGAACCGCTTGGTGTAGAACGCCAGCGCCTCGGCCGGATCCGCGTCCGGCCACTGGCCGACGGCGCGTTCACCGTCCTTGGTGCGGACGTACACCGTCCCGTCGTCGCCAACCCGGCCCCACGTGCTCTCGGCCACAACTCGCCCCTTCCGGCGGTATGTCATGCGTCGCCCCATTGTGGACAGTCGTCGGTTCACGCCGTCCGCCGGGCCCACCCATCAGTTTCGACCCTCACAAACTCAGGCCTCGAGCGCAACGGGGATACCCCTTATGCGCGGTGCATCACTCACTGCCTCGGGCGATAGACGGCCGCGAGCATCCCGTAGCGCTTCTCGCCGTCGCCGGCGTCGCCGAGACCGTCCAGGTACGACGAGAGCCGGTCGGCCAGCTCACGCGCCTGCTCCTCGGTGAGCCGCACGTTCCGCAACGTGAACAGCAGCTCCTCCTCGGCGCCGCCGAGCTCGTCCGCGACCGCCTGGAGGACCACCGGCGTCTCCGCCGCGAGCAGCTCGCCGCCGAAGTGCAGCCGCTGGGCCGACCGCCGGTAGTAGTGCTCGGTGCCGCCGCGCACCTGGCGCGTCTCGACCACGGTCACCAGGCCGGCCTCGCGCAGCACGCCGAGGTGGTGCGCGACGTTCCCCTTGCGGGTGCCGAGCATGACCGCGAGCTGGCTGATGGTCGCGGCCTGCTGTCCCAACGCGAACAGCAGCCGGTGCCGCATCGGGTGGCCGAGGGCCTTGTACTGCTCGGGTGTGGACACCTCGAGCTCGTCGTCCATGCCGGCCACTCTACCAAGTGTCAAGAACATTTGACGCTTGACCGCTTGTGGTGCTTGACTCCCGTCCATGGAGCAGACCGAGATCGACCGCATCGTGACCGAGGTCGCGGCCCTCACCCGCGAGCACTACGTCTTCCCCGAGGCCGGCGAGAAGATCGCCACCCAGCTGTCCGAGCAGCACGTCGCCGGCCGGTACGACGCCATCGCCGGTCCCGCCGACCTGGCGGAGCTCGTCACCGGCGACCTGCAGGCGGTGAACGGCGACAAGCACCTGCGGCTGCTGTTCCGGCCCGAGGGTGTCGCCGACGAGGCCGACCCGGCCGAGCACCTGGCGGCGATGACCGCGGAGGCCCGTGACACCGCGGGCGGGATGGCGAGGGTCGAACTGCTCGACGGCAACGTCGGCTATCTGGCGATCCGGCCGGCGCTGTTCCCGCCGTCGATCGCGGGCGCGCAGGCGGCCGCCGCCCTGAGCCTGCTGGCCGACGCCCGGGCGCTGGTGCTGGACCTGCGCGAGTGCCGTGGCGGTTCGCCCGACATGGTCGCGCTGATCTGCGGCTACCTGTTCGACGAGCCGACCCACCTCGGCGACATCGTCGGCCGGGACCCGGAGGACCGCCGGCAGTTCTGGACCGCCGACCGGGTCGAGGGCCGCCGGTTCGGCGGCCGCAAGCCGGTCTTCGTGCTGACCAGCGGTACGACGTTCTCCGGCGCCGAGGACCTGTCGTACAGCCTGCAGCAGTGCGGCCGCGCCACGGTGATCGGCCGGCGGACCGGCGGCGGCGCCCATCCGCGCCGCGGGTTCAAGCTGCACCCGCAGCTGGAGGCGACCATCTCGGTCGCGCGTTCCGAGCACCCGGTCACCAAGTCGAACTGGGAGGGCACCGGCGTCGTACCCGACGTCGAGACGCCCGCCGAGGAAGCGCTGGAGGTCGCCTACCGGCTGGCGACGGAGCAGCCGGGCGAGAAGGTGGTGGCAGCCGCTCGGTAACCTTGACCGGATACTGCGTCAATGAAGATCGGTCAGGGGGTTCAGTCGTGCTCATCGCCGGGTTCCCCGCAGGTGCGTGGGGCACCAACTGCTACGTCGTCGCGACCGGGCAGGGTGCGGAGTGCGTGGTCGTGGACCCCGGTCAGGAGGCCGCCGCGACCGTCGACCAGATCGTGCGGGAGAACAGAC
The DNA here is from genome assembly GCA_036506875.1 of Kribbellaceae bacterium. GTDB lineage: Bacteria > Actinomycetota > Actinomycetes > Propionibacteriales > Kribbellaceae > DASRHY01. Next base: position 3,171 of record DASXRB010000478.1, read on the forward strand.
TCAAGCCGGTCGCCGTACTGCTGACCCACGGGCACATCGACCACATGTTCTCCGTGCTGCCCGTCTGCGGCACGTACGACGCCACGGCGTACATCCACCCCGGCGACCGGCACCTGCTCGCCGACCCGATGCGTGGCATCAGCGCGGAGTCGGCGCGGATGCTGCTGGGCGGCGACTACACCTTCGCCGAGCCGGACGACGTCGCCGAGCTGAGCGACGGTACGACGGTCGAGCTCGCCGGGCTGAAGCTCACCGTCGACCACACCCCGGGCCACACGGAGGGCTCGGTCACCTTCACCACCCCGTACGACGGGCCTGAAAAGGACACAGGGGACGTCTCCGCTGTCCTCTTCTCGGGCGACGTGCTGTTCGCCGGCTCGATCGGCCGCACGGACCTGCCGGGCGGGGACCACCGGAAGATGCTGCATACCCTGGCCACCAAGATCCTGCCGATGGACGACGACATCGTCGTCCTGCCGGGTCATGGCGGCCAGACCACGATCGGCCGGGAGAAGGCGACCAACCCCTACCTGCAGGACCTGGAGATTCATCGATGAGCAAGGTGACCCCGATCAGCGGGTTTCCCGAATGGCTGCCGGCGGACCGGATCGTCGAGCAGCACTTCCTCGACGTCATCCGCGACACCTTCGAGCTGCACGGCTTCGCGTCGATCGAGACCCGGGCGGTGGAGCCGGTCGACCGGCTCTCGAACCTGGGCGAGGACGCGGACAAGGAGATCTACGGCGTACGACGCCTGGGCGCGGACGCCGATGACGAGGGCCAGGGTCTCGGGCTGCACTTCGACCTGACCGTCCCGTTCGCCCGGTACGTGCTGGAGAACGCGGGCAAGCTGGCGTTCCCGTTCCGGCG
>DASXRB010000479.1:0-3830 GCA_036506875.1 Kribbellaceae bacterium
CAAGATCCTGCGTCGGGAGGTCAAGGCTCCGGAAGGACCGGAGTCGTGACCACCCAGGCGCAGGCGGCACGCGGCAGTGGCGGCGACGAGCTCGCCGCTCCGCTGGACTTCCTGCTCACGGCGGCCGCCAACGGGCCGGTCAAGCGGTTCATGCCGAACTCTTCCTGGGCCCGGCTGGCGAGGAGGCTGGCCGCGCGGCCGGGCATCGTCGCGCGTCGTGCGACGGATCTCGGCGGCGAGCTGGTCAAGGTCGCGATCGGCCGCTCGGTTCGGGCGCCGTCCAAACGGGACCGGCGGTTCAAGGACCCGGCCTGGACGTACAACCCGTTCCTGCGTCGCGCCCTGCAGGCCTACCTGGCGTCGGCCGAGACCGCGGAGACCCTGCTGGCCGACGCCGAGCTGGACTGGGCCGACCAGGAGAAGATGCGGTTCGTCGTCACCAACGCCATCGATGCCCTTGCCCCGAGCAACAACCCGTTCCTGAGCCCGGACGCCATGAAGGCGCTGATCGACACCGCCGGGCTGAGCGTGCTCGCCGGCCTGCGGAACCTGGTCTCGGACCTGGCCACGCCGCCGCGGGTGCCGCGGATGGTCGAGCCGGACGCGTTCAAGGTCGGCAGGACACTCGCTGTCACGCCGGGCGCGGTGGTGCTGCGCACCGAGGTCTTCGAGCTGATCCAGTACACCCCGCGGGCCGAGAAGGTGCGCGCGGTGCCGCTGCTGATCGTGCCGCCGGTGATCAACAAGTACTACGTCGCCGACCTGGCGCCGGGACGCAGCCTCGTCGAGTACTACCTGACGCAGGGCCTGCAGGTCTTCATGATCTCGTGGCGCAACCCCGACGGCCGGCACCGCGACTGGACCTTCGACACCTACGGCAAGGCCATCGACGAGGCGATGGACGGCGTGCAGCGGATCTGCCGCACCGAGCATCTGCACCTGCTCGCCACCTGCTCCGGAGGCATCCTCGCCTCGATGCTGCTCGGGCACCTGGCCGACGAGGGCCGGCTGGACCGGGTCGTCACCTACACGCTGATGGTGACGATGCTGGACAGCGCCCGGGCCGGGCTGGCGTCCGCGTTCGCCGACGAGCGGGCCGCGAGCGCCGCGATCGCGATGTCGGCGTCGAGGGGCTACCTGGACGGCCGGGCGCTCGCCGAGGTGTTCGCCTGGCTGCGGCCGACCGACCTGATCTGGACGTACTGGATCAACAACTACCTGCAGGGCCGGCCGGCACCGGCCTTCGACGTCCTGTACTGGAACGCCGACACCACCCGGATGGCGGCCGGTGTGCACCGCGACTTCGTGAACAGCGCACTGACGAACGCGCTCACCAAACCGGGTGAGGCGGCGATGCTGGGCAGCCGGATCGACCTCGGCAAGGTGACCGTCCCGTCGTACGTCATCGCCGGGATCGCGGACCACATCTGCCCGTGGCAGGCCTGCTACCGCTCGACGCAGCTGCTCGGCGGGGAGAACAAGTTCGTGCTGTCGACCGCGGGGCACATCGCGTCGATCGTGAACCCGCCGGACAACCCGAAGGCCACGTTCCAGGTCAACGAGCACAACCCGCCGGACCCGGCCGAGTGGCTGAAGAGCGCGACGACGGTGCCGGGCTCGTGGTGGCCGGACCACGCGGCCTGGCTGAACGAGCGCGGCGGCAAGCTCGTCGCCGCGCCGGCGGAGCTGGGCGGCGCCGGCCTGAACCCGATGGAGCCGGCGCCGGGGACCTACGTCTTCGACAAGTGACGGTTGCTGTCGGCAACTTCTTCGGTACGACGGAGTGAGGAGCGCGATCCGCCGGTGACGACGACTTCGGAGGTGCCTGGGGCCATGAGCCGCACGGTGTCGGTGTACGGCCAGAAGGTCCGGGTCGACGTCCGGCCCGGCGATCCGGCGGCGGGGCGGACGCCGCTGGTCCTGTGCTGTGGCATCGGCGCGTCGTACGAGGTCTTCCAGCCGCTGGTGGATGCGCTCGACCCGGCGCTGGAGGTGATCCGGTTCGACGTACCGGGTGTCGGCGGGTCGCCGGTGGGACCGCTGCCGTACCGGTTCCCGCAGCTGGCCTGGGGGCTGGCGCGGGTGCTGGACCAGCTGGGCTACGACCGGGTCGACGTGCTCGGGCTGTCCTGGGGCGGCGCGCTGGCGCAGCAGTTCGCGCTGCAGTACCCGCGCCGCTGCCGGCGGCTGGTGCTGGTCGGCACCGCGACCGGGATGCTGATGGTGCCGGGCAGGCCGCACGTGCTGCGGCGGATGGTCAGCCCGCGCCGGTTCCGCGACCCCGACTACGCCGCTGGCGTGGCCGGGCTCCTGTACGGCGGGAGCGCGCGGCGGCACTCGGGCGAGATCTGGGAGATGTTCCAGCACCTCGCGGGCGGCTCGCGGCGCGGGTACCTCTACCAGCTGCTGACCGGCGCCGGCTGGACCAGCCTGCCGTTCCTCGGCCTGATCCGGCAGCCCACGCTGGTGCTCGGCGGCGACGACGACCCGATCGTGCCGCTGGCGAACGCACGGATCCTGGCCCGGCTGATCCCGCACGCGAAGCTGCACGTGTACCACGGCGGCCATGTCGAGCTGGTCACCGAGGCGGCCACGTTCGGCCCGATCATCGAGGACTTCCTGAGCGACGACTGACGAACCGGAGGAGGGGCCATGACCCCGGAGGCGACCGACTTCTACGCGCTGGAGACACTGCTGTCCGACGAGGACCGCACGCTGCTGCACTCGGTCCGGGACTACCTGGCAACGGAGGTCCAGCCGCTGATCACCGCGCACTGGAACCGCGCCTCCTTCCCGTTCGAGATCGTGCCCGGGCTGGCCAAGCTCGGCACCGTCGGCCTCCCGTACGACGGCTACGGCTGCGGCCCGGCGCGCAGCAACGTGCTGGACGGCATGCTGGCGATGGAGCTGGCCAGGGTCGACCCGTCGATCGCGACCTTCCACGGGGTGCACAGCGGGCTGTCGCTGGGCTCGATCTACCTGTGCGGATCGAAGGAGCAGAAGCTGCGCTGGATGCCGCCGATGGCCCGGCTGGAGAAGATCGGCGCCTTCGGGCTGACCGAGCCCGACGTCGGCTCGGGCGCGTCGCGCGGCCTGACGACCACCGCCCGGCGCGACGGCGACGAGTGGGTGCTGAACGGGCAGAAGAAGTGGATCGGCAACGCCACCTTCGCCGACCTCACCGTGATCTGGGCCCGCGACGAGGCCGACGGCCAGGTCAAGGGTTTCGTGGTCGAGAAGGACACCCCGGGCTTCACGACCGAGAAGCTCGAGAACAAGATCGCGCTGCGGATCGTGCAGAACGCGCTGATCACGCTGGACGGCGTCCGGGTGCCGGAGGAGAACCGGCTGCAGAACGCGAACTCGTTCAAGGACACCGCGCGGGTGCTGCTGATGACCCGCGCCGGGGTGGCGTGGATGGCGGTCGGCTGTGCGCTCGGCGCCTACGAGAACGCGCTCGCTTACGCCAAGGAACGCGAGCAGTTCGGCCGGCCGATCGCCGGCTTCCAGCTGGTGCAGGACCTGCTGGTCCGGATGCTCGGCAACATCACCGCGTCGTCCACGCTGTGCCTGCGGCTGGCTCAGCTGCAGGACGCCGGCGTCGTCAACGACGCGCATGCCTCACTGGCGAAGGCGTTCTGCACGGTCCGCACCCGCGAAGCCGTCGGCTGGGCGCGCGAGCTGATGGGCGGCAACGGCATCCTGCTGGAGCAGAACGTCGGCCGCTTCGTCGCCGACGCCGAGGCCATCTACTCCTACGAGGGCACCCGCGAGATGAACACCCTCATCGTCGGCCGCGCCATCACCGGCCACAGCGCCTTCGTCTGACC
>DASXRB010000480.1:0-9142 GCA_036506875.1 Kribbellaceae bacterium
ACGCCGACCGGCTCACCGAGCAGGCCGCCGACGCGCTGCTGAAGAGCATCGAGGAGCCGGCCGCCCGGACCGTCTGGGTGCTGTGCGCGCCGACGGTCGAGGACGTCGTACCGACGATCCGGTCGCGCTGCCGGCTGCTGGTGCTGCGCACCCCGCCGACCGAGGCGGTAGCGCGGATGCTGGCCGAGCGCGACGGTGTCGACCCGGCGCTGGCCGGGTTCGCGGCGCGCGCCGCGCAGGGTCACATCGGCCGGGCCCGGGCGCTGGCCCGCGACGAGCGGGTCCGGGACCGTCGCGCCGCGGTGCTCGCGGTGCCGTTCGAGCTGCGCGACCTCGGCGCCTGCCTGAACGCGGCGGCCACGCTGGTCGAGGCGGCCAAGGAGGAGTCCAGGGAGAGTACGGCGGAGATCGACGCGCGCGAGAAGGCCGAGCTCGAGCAGGCCCTCGGCGTCGGTACCAAGGGCGCCAAGCCGCGCGAGGCCGCGGCCGCGGTCAAGGAGCTGGAGGAGCAGCAAAGGGCGCGGGCGAAGCGCTGGGAGCGGGATGTGCTGGACCGGTCGCTGGTCGACCTGGTCGCGCTGTACCGCGACGTGCTGGTGCTGCAGACCGGGGCCGGCGCGGAGCTGGTGAACACCGAGCTGCGGTCCCGGATCGAGGAGCTCGCCGCGCACTCCGCGCCGGAGCAGACGCTGCACCGGATCGAGTCGCTGAGCGTGTGCCGGGACGCCATCGAGGCGAACGTGGCGCCGCTGCTGGCGCTGGAGGCGATGACGATCGGACTGTTCGACGGCGCGAAACCGCCGCCGGGACCGGTGCCCGCGAGAGTTGCGGCCTTGCGCCGCTGACACAATCGATGTAACGGGTCGCGGCCGCCGTCCGATGAGCCGATGACCAGTGCAGCGCAGGATCGGGGAGCCGATGACCCAGCCGCCGTACCAGCAGGAACCGGACCAACCGCGCTTCCCCGAGTACGCGCGCCCGCAGGACCCGGCGCCGCCACACTCGCACCCGCAGGACACGCCCCGGCCGGACCGTCCGTCCGACACCACGTGGACGCCGCCCGGCGGCCCGTCGTACCAGAGTCCGGGCCGGCAGCCCTACCAAGGCCCGCCCCCGGGACAGCAGTACGGCGGCCAGCAGTACCCGGGACAGCCGCCGTACCCCGGCCAGCCGCCTTATGCCGGCCAGCCGCCTTACCCGGGGCAGCCGCCGTACGGCGGGCCCGCGTACCCGCCGCAGTACGGCTACGGCTACCCGTGGTCGAGCGCACCGAAGACGAACGGCCTGGCGATCGCGTCGCTGGTCGCCAGCCTCGCCGGCTTCATGCTGCTGGGGATCCCGCTGCTGGCGGCCATCCCGCTCGGGATCGTGGCGCTGGTCCAGATCCGCCGGACCGGCGAGGACGGCAAGGGCCTGGCGATCGCCGCCCTCGTGATCAGTGGCCTCGAGGTGGTCATCGGGGGCCTGGTCCTGGCGTCGATCATCGCGGCGGGCGTCAGCGACGAGCCCGACGCGTCCGAGCCGCAGACCGGCTACTCGGAGCCGGCGACCTCGGCCCCGGCCGATCCGACGGACCCGGCGGACATCCCGGTCAGCATCGGCGCGCTCGGCGTCGGGAAATGCTTCGACGACACCGCCAAGCACGACGCCGAGGTGCTGACCCGCACGTGCGGTGTGCCGCACGACGCCGAGGTGATCGGGCGCGAGGACCTGCCGAAGCGTCCGTACCCGGGTGAGCGGGCGGTCTCGGACTCCGCGCAGCAGGCGTGCGACGCGGTGTTCACGTCGTACATCGGGATCTCGCCCTACAAGAGCAGGTTCGCCTCGAGCTTCGTCTACCCCGGCAAGGACTCGTGGGACAGCGGCGACCGCGAGGTGATCTGCCTGGTGTACGACTCCGGTGGCGACACGATCACCGGGAGCGTCAAGGGCACCAAGCGCTGACCGCGCCTCCGCCTGGACCCCAGGTCGTAGGGTGGGTCCGTGGGCATGGTGATGGCGGTGTCGTTCGAGCGGTACGGGCGGCTGTACTACCTGGACCCGGGCCCGCACACGCCGGGGGTGGGCGACAAGGTGCTGGTGCCGACCGACGACGGGCCGGAGGTCGCGGAGTGCGTGTGGGCGCCGCAGCTCGTGCCCGAGGACATCGGCGGGCTGCCGCTGTGCGAGGGCATCGCCACTGACGCGGACCTGGAGCGTGACGAGAAGAACCGGGTACGACGCGCCGACGCGCGGGTCACCGCGAAGCGGCTGATCCGCCAGCACGACCTGCCGATGAAGGTGGTCGGCATCGACTTCGTGGACCGCCGGACCGATGTCGACCAGCTGGTGATCGTGTACTTCTCCGCGCCGCACCGGGTGGACTTCCGCGAGCTGGTCCGGGACCTGGCCCGGGCGCTGCGGGCCCGGATCGAGCTGCGCCAGGTCGGCGCGCGCGACGAGGCCCGGCTGCAGGGCGGGATCGGGCCGTGCGGGCGGGACCTGTGCTGCGCGACGTTCCTGAAGGACTTCGAGCCGGTCAGCGTGCGGATGGCCAAGGAGCAGGACCTGCCGCTGAACCCGCTGAAGATCTCCGGGGCGTGCGGGCGACTGATGTGCTGCCTGAAGTACGAGCACCCGCTATACCAGGAGTTCAACGCGAAGGCGCCCGCGACCGGGACGCAGGTCGAGACGCCCCTCGGCGACGGTACCGTGGTCGGCCACAACGTGCCGAGCGACACCGTCGTCGTACGGCTGGCGGCGTCGGGGCGGCGGTGCGCGTGCAGCCGAGCGGACGTGTGCTCGCCCCGGCAGCAGTACGAGGAGCAGTACGAGCCCACCCGGCAACGGCGCCGGCGCCGGATCCGGCGCGAGAACGATGCCGACGGCAACATCGAGGACGCGGGAGAGCCGACCGAGTGAACACGCGCAGGACGATCACCGCACTGGTGGCGGTGCTGAGCCTGGCGGCCGGCGCTGCCGGCTGCGGGCTGGCCACCCGGGCACAGAACGCGCCGTCGCGCAGCTCGGCGAGCGGCAACCCCAGCGACGAGCCGGTGGTGCCCACCCAGCCCGGTACGACGACGGGCAGCGGCCCGGCCGGCCCGGTCCCGAAGGGGCTGGAGTCGTTCTACAACCAGAAGCCGGACTGGCAGTCGTGCGGAGTCGGGTCGGAGTGCGCCACGATCAAGGTGCCGCTGGACTACTCCAAACCTGCCGGGAAGACGATCGAGCTGCGCGCCCGCCGGATCCGGGCCCTGGCCCCGTCCGGCCGGATCGGCACGCTGTTCATCAATCCGGGCGGCCCCGGCGGGTCCGGGCTGAACTACGCCGCGGCGGCGAGCTACGTGCTCGGCCGGGCTCTGCTGCGCAAGTTCGACGTGATCGGCTGGGACCCGCGCGGAGTGGGCGAGTCGACCCCGGTGCGGTGCATCGACGCCTCGCAGATGGACCAGCTGGTCGCGGCCGACGGCAGCCCGGACGACGACGCCGAGATCCAGCTCCTCGACGGTTTCGCGAAGCAGCTCGCCGATGGCTGCGAGCGGCGCTCCGGCGAGCTGCTGCCGCACGTCGGCACCAAGGACGCGGCCCGGGACATCGATGTCATGCGCGGCATCGTCGGCGACCGCGAGCTCTACTACCTCGGCAAGTCGTACGGCACCTACCTGGGCGCGACGTACGCGGAGCTGTTCCCGAAGAACGTCGGCCGGATGGTGCTCGACGGCGCGCTCGACCCGGCCCGGCCGACCGAGCAGATCAACATGACGCAGGCCAAGGGCTTCGACGTCGCGCTGGAGGCGTTCGCCGCGGACTGCGCGCAGCGGTCCTGCTCGCTGGGCAGCAGCAAGGCCGAGGTGCTGGCGAAGGTCGACAAGGTGCTGACCGAGACCGACGCGAACCCGCTTCCGGGCGACGGTCCGCGCAGGGTGACGCAGGGCATCGCGGTGCTCGGGGTGATCTTCCCGCTGTACGTGAAGGACTACTGGCCCCGGCTCGAGCGAGCCGTGGACGACGCCGTCGACAAGCAGGACGGCAGCCGGTTGCTGGCGCTGGCCGACGAGTACACCAGCCGCGGCCCGCGCGGGTACGAGGACAACTCGGGCGAGGTCATCTACGCGGTGAACTGCGTCGATCACCCCGACATCACCTCGATCGCCGACGCCAAGTCGAAGGCGGCCGCGTTCCATAAGGCATCGCCGCGGTTCGGCGCGTACCTGCTGTGGGGCTCGCTGCCGTGTGCTGAGTGGCCGGTCAAGCCGGTGAACACCCAGCACGCGATCCGCGCCGCGGGCGCCAAGCCGATCGTGGTCGTCGGTACGACGCGCGACCCGGCGACGCCGTACGAGTGGGCGGTGGCGCTGGCCAAGCAGCTGGACAGCGGTGTGCTGGTCACCCGCGATGGCGACGGCCACACCGGCTACCACGAGGGCAACGCGTGTGTGGACGACGCCGTCGAGACCTACTACCTGGACGGCACCCCGCCCACCGACGGGCTCAAGTGCTGACCCGCGCCACCGGCTCGCCGGCGCTCAGGCCGGCCGGGCGTGGCCGGTAGAGCTCCGCGGACCCGGCGGCGAGAGCCGACGACAGCAGCAGGAATCCGCCGGTCAGCACCCAGAATGCCCCGCCGCCGCCCGTGCCACGGACAGGTCGGTCACCACGACACCGGCAGGCACGCCAGCCGCGGGCCGGCGAGGCCGTGCTCGTCGGTCGGATCGCGGTGTACGACGATCGCCCGGTCGCCCGGCAGCGGCACGAACGGGACCCGCGCGACCGCATGTGCGGTGCCGGCCGGGGTGACCGTGAAGTCCAGCCAGACCTCGGTCGTCGCGTCGACCCGCGGCGTCACGGCGCCGGCCACGACGTCGGAGTTGTAGTGCGGTCCGGCGGCGGCGCCGTCCCCGGCCACACAGGGCCCGACGTGCAGGTGCGCGCCGAAGGGCCGCCCGGCCGCCGACCGGTCGATCCCCTGGACCGTGAGGACGATCGTGGTCCACCCGGCGGCCGAGCTCAGCTCGAGCGACGCCCGGGCGCCGTCGACCGGATCGGCGACCGCGGGCCGCAGGTCCCGCAGATCGTCGTGTACGACGACCGCCCCCGCCGTCGCGCCGGCCGGAGCCGCGGCGGTGAGCGAGGCGGCCGCGGCGGTGAGCGATGCGCCGAGCAGCGCGGCCGTACGGACTGTTGCTCTCATGGTTCCCCTCCAAGATGCTGGAACTGATCACCGCAACAGACGGCCGGCCGGCGGTCGTCGGGTGACGCAGTCCGGTGGCGTGTACTGGCCAGCCCGGGCTGTCACCCGGTGGACCGGCCCGCTCGTCCGTACGGGTGTGGGGGCGGTTGACGGCTGGGGGGCGATGGACGCGGTCAGGAACGTGCCGGCCGCCGGTGCCGCGCGGCTGGAGGCCGACGCGCTCGTGGCGGCACTGTTCCGGGCCGAGGCCGCACGGCTGGTGCAGCTGGCGCGCTGGTTCGTCGACGACCGGACCGCGGCGGAGGATCTCGTCCAGGAGGCGTTCATCCGGCTCGCCCGCAACGCGCACCGGATCCGCGACGAGGACCGGGCCGCGGCGTACCTGCGGTCGATCGTGATCAACCTGGCCCGGGACCACAACCGGCGCGGCCTCGTGTCGCTGCGGCACCGTCCGCCGGCCGAGTTCGACGACCGGTCGGCGGAGGACCACGTCACCGGCGACGAGAGCCGCCGGCAGGTGATCGACGCGCTGCGCGGGCTGCCGAGACGGCAGCGCGACTGCATCCTGCTGCGGTACTACGTGGAGCTCGGGGTGGCGCAGATCGCCGAAACCCTCGGCCTGTCACCGAACTCGGTGAAGACCCATCTGCAGCGCGGCCTGCGGGCTTTGTCCGCCGATCTGGAGGGGTTGCGATGAGCACGCCCGAACGCAGCCAGGTCGAGCGCAGGCTGTACGACGCCCTGTCGCCCGGGACGGCCGAGCCGGCTTCGCCGGACCTGTTCGCGCGGGTGCGCGGCAGCATCGAGGACGACCGGGCGCGGCGGCGCAGGGTACGACGAGTGGTGGCGCTCGGCGCCGCCACAGTGACGTTCCTGGTAGCAACTGTCTGGACCACGACACCGAAGTTGAACGGATGGCCTGTGATGGACTGGTGGATTCTCGAGGTGTTCACGACCGCGCTACTGGTCGGCATCGCGCTGTGGCTGGGGCCGTTCATCAAGCGGTTCGGGCGTGCCTATGCCGCGGACGTGTTCCATGACAACCCGCAGACCGGCAAGAGCTACATCGTGCTGACGGACATCGTGTACTACCTGATCTTCTCGGCGTACATCCTCTTCACGCTCAACGTCGAGCCGCGCGAGTCGTGGGGGCACATCGTGCTGCCCGCGCAGGTCGAGTTCGAGGCGGCCCGGGTGGGCGGCATCCTGCTCATCATCGGGGTGCTGCACGGGCTGAACATCGTGCTGATGCCGGTGCTCGGCCGGCTGTTCTCACTGAACCGCAGGCTGTCGGGACGGTGACTACGGGCGCCCCCTGACAACGGTGTACCTGGAGCGACATTGGTCGGATTCGTCGCGGGCGGGGTGCGCCGTACGGTCGTCGTAACGATTACTTGGGGGTCTCACGGGGAGTGTGGCCCGGGGGAACGGAGCGACATCATGCAGTGGGAAGTTCACAGCGGTGGAGGGGTCCGCGGCGGCAGGACGGGCGGAACCGGGCGGGGCGCCGCTGTCGTCTCGGACGCCATGAAGCTGAAGGTCCGGGTGGTGCGGTACGGGTGCCCGGGGCGGGAGCGGTGGTACGCGGACATCGACGACGCGGAGGACCGGCAGCCCGACGACCCGTACTGGTACGTGGCCGGGTGCGCGAGTCAGTGCGAGGCGCTGAGCGCGGCGTGTGAGCGGCTGGCCGAGATCACCGAGCTGCTCGCCGATGGTCGGCGGCTCGAGCGGGTCGGCGCCTACCTCGTCGCGGCCTGACCGGCCATCAGCAAGACGTTGCTCACGGCAAGGTCGGCGAGGGCCTTGGCGTCCCGCGGGGTGGTGGGGCCGGCGAGGCCGCCGGCGCGCAGCTGGCTGAGCCCGAGGAACATCGCGTACGTGATCCGCGCCTGCCGCGCCGCCGTCGCCCGGCTGAGACCGAGCTCGCGGCACAGCGTGGTGATGTAGTCGATGCGGGTCCGCGTGGTCCGCTCGAGGATCGGCGCGACCAGCGGGTCGGAGGCGGCGGCGAGCAGGGCGGCGTCGATGCCGTACTCGACGGCGCCGCCGAAGGCGATGTCGCACAGCCGCCGGATCCGCTGGACCGGGTCGGCGATCGCGCTGACCTCGGCGATCGTGGCGGTCGTGGTCTCGGCCTCCCAGCGTTCCAGCGTTGCCGTCACCAGCTCGTCACGCCCGCTGAAATGCCAGTAGAAGCTGCCCTTCGTCGCCTTCAGCGCGCGCGCCAGCGGCTCGACCGCCACTCCCGGCAGGCCACTCGTCGCGAGCGCGTCGAGCGCGGCCGCCGTCCAGTCGTCCCGCGTCAGAGCCACGCACCGTACGGTACCGTACGGTGCTGCCGGTCACGCCCGCAGCGGGATCGCCGGCGCTGTCAGCGGCACGCTGCCGCTGCGGATCAGGGTACCGGCGTTGGCCTCCAGGAACCGCGCCTGCAGCGCGTCGAGCACGCGGCCGAGTCCGGCGCACCGGGCGCGCAGGTTCTCCGCGTCCAGCAGGGCGCTGTCGCCGCGGCTCTCGAAGTCGCGCGCGCTGCGGCTCACCAGCGAGAGCAGCTCCGCGTTGCAGCGCATCGTCAGCCGCTGCAGTGCGATCCGGTGCGCGGCCACCCCGGCCACGTTGTGCAGCAGCCGCTCGGACACCACCAGGTCCGCCCACGCCCCGGTGAGCCGTGCCGCCAGCCCGGACTCGTCCAGCCACGGGCCGATCGTCGCCGCCAGCCGTTCCCGGAACGCGGCCAGCCACGGCGAGCACCCGGACGGCTCGGGCACCGGCCAGCGGAAGGTCAGCGGGGTTGACCCGTCGCACACGACCGACGCGAGATAGTCGAGATTTCGCCGTACGACGTCGAACCGCGCCACGGGCGCGACCAGGTCGAAGTCGTACTCCACCAGGACACCCAGGCGGCGCAGCACCTGCACCGCGGTCACGGCCGCACGCCGCTGGGCCGGTCCGCCCGGCAGGCCGAGGTCGAGTCGCACGAGGAACATCCCGGCCTCCGACATCCGCCGGAAGTCGCGGACGTCGACGTCCTCGATCGCGCAGTCCGTGCTCCACAGAACGTGACCGAGCAGGCCTTCCGCCGCGAGGTCGCCGACGATCGTCTCGCCGAACGCATGGCGGTCGCGGACCGGTTCCCGGTGCAGCGTCAGGATGGTTGCCCCGTGCAACTGGCGGCGGACGACGATCTCGCGTTCCAGGCGTGAGCCGGCGGTGGAAACAGGCATGACGGAACCCCCTCCGGTGCATCCCATGGTCCCCCCACGGGCCGAATGCCTCGTTCCCAACGGTCCGCGCGGTCCGGGAGATTTGTCAAGCAACCGGCCGGCATGGCGCGCTACGGGTTGTGACGGACACTCTCCGCGACCAGAATGCTGATGGTTCATGTGACCGAGGAGCATCATGAGTCTGGGGGTGGTTCTGATGCTGGGGGAGTCCGGAGGTACGACGGGTAAGGCCACGATCGAGGAGATCGGCCGGCGCAGGTCCTTCACGCGCACGCTGCTGGCCGCCGGGATCCTGGCGCTGGTGCAGCAGCCGATGGCCGCGGCGGTCCGCGACCACGGCGGTGACGCGCTCGCGTGCGCGACGCCGGGACGGCTGTCGTTGCTGGTGGACGGCGCGTTCATCCTGACCTACGTGCTCGCGGCGTACCGCGGGTACAAGTACGTGCGTTGCCTGCGGCAACCGCGCTGGACCCGGCTGGCGCGGACCGCGTTGTGGGTCGTGCTGACGGCCGGGGCGCTGGACGCGGTCGAGGACGTGCGGCTGTGGCACGGATTCGGCGCCACCACGGGCGAGTGCGCGGCGCTGAGCACCGGCGGGTTGACGTGGTGGCTGATGCGTGCGGTGTGGTTCGTCGGAGCGGTGCAGCTGGCGGTGGCGCTGGCGTGCAGCATGCGTGGCGCGGCGGCGCACCGGCCGGGGGTGAGCTTCCGCCCGGAGCCGGACGCGGGTCCGGACGAGGGC
>DASXRB010000481.1:0-2916 GCA_036506875.1 Kribbellaceae bacterium
CGTTGTCCGGGCAGGAGATCGGCGACACCTTGGTCTTGTCGTAGCCGCCGAAGTACGTCTCCTGCGCGGCGCCGTCACCGCAGACCAGGAACAGCGACCAGCTGAACGTCGTACGGCCGGCGTCGTCGCCCTCCTCGGACAGCTCGAGGACGTAGCCGTTGCGGTTGCCGGACTGCTCGACCAGCGGGTCGGCCAGCGTCTTGCGCGTGTGCGAGGTCGCCAGCGGGTTGGCCTCGTCGACGGGGAAGGTGGTGCCGCGCTTAGAGTTGTTGGTCAGCACCGCGTACACGCGGCCGGTGACCGGGTTGCGCTCGATGTCCTCCGGGCGGTCCATCCGGGTGGCGCCGACCTTGTCACCCGCGAGCCGGGTGTTGATCAGGACCTCGGCGACGCTCATGCCGTCGACGTACGACTCGGTGTCGGAGGTGAGTGGGATCCAGGTGCCGGTGCCGTCGTACAGGCCGTCCTCGGTGCCGTCACCGGTGAACTTGGCGACGTACAGCGTGCCGTGGTCGAGCAGGCTGAAGTTGGCCCGGCGGTTGTCCGGGTTGTACTTGCCCTTCGACACGAACTTGTAGATGTACTCGCCGCGCTCGTCGTCGCCGGTGTAGACCACGACCTGGCCGTCGGCGGTGAGCGTGGTGGTGGCGCCCTCGTGCTTGAGTCGGCCGAGCATGGTGCGCTTCTTCGGCGTGGAGGTCGGGCTGTACGGGTCGACCTCGACGACCCAGCCGCAGCGGTACGCCTCGGTCGGGGTCTTGGTCAGGTCGAAGCGCGGGTCGACCGTGCTCCAGCCCTTCTGGGTCTTGGTCGTGGTCGGCACGCCGTACCGGCTGAAGCTGGCGGTGTGCTCGGCCGGGACCGTCCCGGAGACGTCGAAGTAGCCCTGGAAGTTCTCCTCGCCGGACAGCACCGTGCCCCACGGGGTGACGCCGCCGGAGCAGTTGCCGAAGGTGCCGGTCGCCTTGGGTCCGACGCGCGGGTCGGACGCGGCCGGCCCGGTGACCAGGAACTCGGTGTCGACCGTGATCCGGCGGTTGTACTTCAGGTGGACGCGGTCGCGGCGCCACTGGCCGGTGTCGCGGACGCGCTCGATGCCGACGACGGTCATGCCGTGTGCGGCCATCGCGATCTTCTTGATCGTGTCGTCGTCGTACCGGCCCGTCGGGAACATGATGTACTCGTCGGTGTACTCCTGGTTGCAGACGAGCAGCGCGCGGCGGTCGTCGTGCAGCGGCAGGATCATCGTGTAGTCGTTGTTGTAGCCGAACTGCTTGGCCTGCGCCTCCGGCGTCTGGTTGTTGACGTCGAACCGCGGCGCGCCGGCGACGACCGGGTCACCCCAGCGGATGATGACGCTCTGCTCGTACCCCTCCGGGATCACGATGGCGTCCTCGCGGTTCGGCGGTACGACGCCGTGCGACAGCGGCGCGCGGCGGCCCCACCCGCCGGTCAGCTCGTCGGCCAGCGCACTGCCGACCCCGGGAACCGTGGTGACCAGGGCCGCGACGCCGGCGGTGCCGACGGTGGCGGCACCGGCCTTGAGGACGCGGCGACGGGACAGCGCGCGGCGCATGACGGACTGGATGTGCTCGTTGCCGCTGGTGTTCGGCTCGGGGTGGTCGCACTGGTTCGCACACTTGAGCTCGCAGGTACGGAACGAGCGGGAACCGTGCCGGGTGCCGGTCATGCTGACCAGCGGTAGAAGTCGACGTGTGCTCACGCGGGGTCACTCCAGCTTCTCGTGTGATGCCGTTAGGCGGCATGGATCGTCGCGAGGGTAAAGAGTGGACCGTACGACGAGGTGACGTCGACATGAACCGCGCGCGTCGCAACGCACGGCACGGCTACGGAGCGTGAGATCAGGCGGGTGAGGTGGCCGCGGCCAGCGCGACGGAGCGGCGGCGCTGGGCCAACCCGTCCCAGCTGAGGACCGCGAGCGCCAGCCAGACCAGGGCGAAACCGGCCCAGCGCATCGGCGGCATCGCCTCGTGGAAGACCAGCACACCGCAGGCGAACTGCATGACCGGCGCGACGTACTGCAGGAGGCCGAGGGTGGTCAGCGAGACCCGCGTCGCGGCCGCGCCGAACAGCAGCAGCGGCAGCGCGGTCACCGGGCCGGTCAGCACCAGCAGCGCGGCGTACCACGCGCCGTGCTGGGCCACGGTCGCCTCGCCGCGCACCCCGAGCGCGACGATGACGGCCAGCGCGACCGGCGCCATCACGGCGGACTCGATCGCCATCCCCTCGATGGCGCCCGCGCCGGCCTGCTTCTTCGCCAGCCCGTACAGCCCGAAGGTCGCGGTGAGCGCCAGCGCCACCCACGGCGGCCGTCCGTACTCGACCGTCAGCCCGGCCACCGCGGCGCCGGCGATCGCCAGCGCCGCCCACTGCGCGGGCCGGAGCCGCTCGGACAGTACGACGACCCCGAGCATCACCGTGAACAGTGGGTTGATGAAGTAGCCGAGCGACGTCTCGACCACGTGCCCGTGGTTGACCGCCCAGATGTAGGTGCCCCAGTTGCCGGAGATCAGGACCGCCGCCGCGATCAGCGGCCAGCGGCGCGCCGGTTCGGCCCACACCCTCCGCAGTTGCGGGAGCCGGCGTCGTACGACGACCAGCGCGGCGATCGTGAGCATCGACCACACGATCCTGTGCGCGAGCACCTCGACGGCGCCGGACCGGTCGAGCAGCGTCCAGTAGAGCGGGAACAGTCCCCACAGGAAGTACGCCCCGAAACCGGAAAGGAACCCACGACGCAGCTCTGGCACGTGGACCAGTCTAACGATCCGACATGTGTAAACCTACAGGTTGCCCATTACGTGGAACGGCGCCAACGCAACGAGCGCGGCGGTCACCAGGGGAGTCCCAGTGGGCCGCCGCTGGAGGATCGCTGGAGCCCCAGCTGGTCCCCTG
>DASXRB010000482.1:0-4856 GCA_036506875.1 Kribbellaceae bacterium
CCCCTCGTCGTACCCGCCGACGAAGGTCAGGACCGGGTGCCGCTCCTCCGGCGGGGTGGCGATCGTGGACATCTCGCGGATGCCGGTGATCGACATCTCCAGGGTGCGTGGGATCGGGGTCGCGGACATCGTCAGGACGTCGACGGCGGTGCGCAGCTTCTTCAGCTGCTCCTTGTGCTCGACGCCGAACCGCTGCTCCTCGTCGACGATCACCAGGCCGAGGTCCTTGAACCGCACCTCGCCGGACAGCAGCCGGTGGGTGCCGATCACCACGTCGACCGTGCCGTCGGCCAGACCGTCGACGGTGGCCTTGGCCTCGCTGTCGGTCTGGAACCGCGACAGCGGCGCGACCTTGACCGGAAACGCCGCATAGCGCTCCGAGAAGGTCGCGTAGTGCTGCTGCACCAGCAGCGTGGTCGGCACCAGGACCGCGGCCTGCTTGCCGTCCTGCACCGCCTTGAACGCCGCCCGGACCGCGATCTCGGTCTTGCCGTAGCCGACGTCACCGCAGACCACCCGGTCCATCGGGGTGACCTTCTCCATGTCCCGCTTGACGTCCTCGATGGTCGCCAGCTGGTCCGGCGTCTCGACGAACGGGAACGCATCCTCCAGCTCGCGCTGCCACGGCGTGTCCGGCGCGAAGGCATGGCCCCTCGTGGCCTGGCGGGCGGCGTACAGCTTGATCAGCTCGGCGGCGATCTGCTTGACCGCCTTGCGCGCGCGGCCCTTGCGCCTGGCCCAGTCGGAGCCGCCCATCCGGTCCAGCGTCGGCTGCTCGCCGCCCACGTACCGCGTCACCTGGTCGAGCTGGTCGGTCGGCACGTAGAGCCGGTCGCCGGGCTGGCCGCGCTTGCTCGGCGCGAACTCGATCACGAGGTACTCACGGGTGGCCTTCTGCTGGCCGGTGCCGACGGTGCGCTGCATCATCTCGACGTACCGGCCGACGCCGTGCTGCTCGTGCACCACGAAGTCGCCGGGCGCGAGCTCCAGCGGGTCGATCGTCTTCTTCCGACGGCTCGGCATCCGGGCCGCCTCCCGGCGGTCGGCGACGGCGCGCTGGCCGACCAGGTCGTTCTCGGTGAGCAGCGCCAGCTTGATGCCGGGGGCAACGAACCCGTGCTCGACGGCGGCCTGGGAGATCTGTACGACGCCGGCCTCGGGCACCTCGTCCAGCCGTTCGACGGACCGGGCCGGGAGCTCGTGCTCGCCGAACACCTCGGCCAGCCGCGCCGCGGGACCGTGCCCCTCGGTGACGCACACGACCCGCCAGCCGTCGCGCAGCCAGCCACGCACGTCGTCCATCGCGGCCTCGGTCCTGCCGCGGTACGGCTCCACCTCGCGCGCGTCGACGACCCGGCTCTCCACCGCGCCGGCGTCGGTGTCGATGCCGAAGTCCACCCGCTCGCCGAGCGCGTCGTACAGCACCGGCGACTCGGCCGGCGCGGTCGCGAACGGCGACAGGCTCCACCAGGACAGGTCGTTGCCCAGGGCATGGGTCCGGACGGCGGCGAGGGTCATGTACGCCGCTGCGCCGAGGTCGATCGGCGCCTGCCCGCCCCCGGCGGCCGCCGCCCAGGACGCCTCCAGGAACTCCTGGCTGGTCGCCACCAGGTCGTGCGCCCGGGCCCGGACCCGCTCCGGGTCGCTGACCACCACGTGGGTGCCCTTCGGCATCAGGTCGACCAACAGCTCCATGTCGTCCACGAGGACCGGGGCCAGCGACTCCATGCCCTCGACCGCGTGGCCCTGCGCGAGCTTCTCGAACAGCTCGGCCAGCTCCGGGTGATCGGTCGCCAGCCGCGCCGCGCGCTCCCGGACCTCGTCGGTGAGCAGCAGCTCGCGGCACGGCGGCGCCCACAAGCCGTGCTCGGCGATCTCCAGCGACCGCTGGTCCGCGACCGCGAAGTAGCGGATCTCCTCCACCTCGTCGCCGAAGAAGTCCACCCGTAGCGGGTGCTCCTCGGTGGGCGGGAAGACGTCGATGATGCCGCCGCGGACCGCGAACTCGCCGCGCCGCTCGACCAGGTCGACGCGGTGGTACGCCGCGCCGGCGAGACCGGCGACGAGGTCGTCGAGCTCGATCGTGTCGCCGACGTGCAGCTGCACCGGCTTGAGGTCGGCCAGGCCCTTGACCTGCGGCTGCAGCACCGACCGCACCGGCGCGACCAGGATCCGCACCGGCCCGGTGGTCTCGTCCGACGGGTCCGGGTGCACCAGCCGGCGCAGCACCGCGAGCCGGCGGCCGACGGTGTCGGAGCGCGGCGACAGCCGCTCGTGCGGCAGCGTCTCCCAGGCCGGGTAGTAGGCGACCGACGCCGGGTCGTCGACCAGGCAGCGCAGCGCGTCGGTCAGCTCCTCGGCCTCCCGGAACGTCGCCGTCACCGCCAGCACCGGCCGGTCCGCGCCACCGCGCTGCTCGGCCGCGGCCAGCGCCGCCAGCAGCACCGGCCGGATCGGCGCCGGCGCGCTCAGGTCCAGGGTCGGCGCCGCCGCGTCGCGGGCCTGCGCCAACGCCGCCGCCACGACCGGCTCGGCGACGACCGCGTCCACCAGCCCGGTCAGCCTGCTCATCGGTGCTCCCCCAACATCACGAGTTGTACGTCGACTGGGTCTTCTCCAGGCCCTCGGTGACCAGGCACTCCACGGAGTCTGCCGTACGGTCCAGACAGAACGGGAGCTCCTTGCGCTCCGCGGCCGAGAAGTCACTCAGCACGAAGTCGGCCGGGTTCTGCCGGCCCGGCGGGCGGCCGATCCCGAACCGGACCTTGTAGTAGTCGCCGGTGCCGATCGAGCGCCGGATCGACTTCAGCCCGTTGTGCCCGTTGTCACCGCCGCCGAACTTCACCCGCAGGGTGGTGAACGGGATGTCCAGCTCGTCGTACACCACGACCAGCCGGGTCGGCTCCACCTTGAAGAACCGCAGCAGCCCGGACACCGGACCGCCCGACTCGTTCATGTAGGACCGCGGCCGGGCCAGCACCACCCGGACGCCGGGGATGCCACCCAGTCGGCCCGCGACCACGTCGGCCTGGACCTGCTTGGCCGCCTTCAGGCCGCCGCCGACCCGTCGGACCAGCTCGTCGAGCACCATCTGCCCGACGTTGTGCCGGTTGCCGGCATAGGAAGGGCCGGGGTTCCCCAGCCCGACGACGAGCCACACGTCGTCCGCCACGGATCCCCGGCCTCCTTGTTGTCGTGCGTGATGCGAAAGAACTTACTCCGCGGCCGGCGCGGCCTCGGCGGCCTGCTCCTCCGGGGTGGGGGTGTGCTCTTCCCGCTCGATACCCGCCTCCGCCTCGGCCTCGGCCAGCTCGGCCTCGACCTCCTCGGCGGTCGGCGCGGCGCTCACGTTGACGACCAGCGTCTCCGGGTCGAGCACCAGGGTGGCGCCCTGCGGCAGCGTCAGGTCGCGGGCGTGGATCTGCGCGCCGACCTCCAGGCCCTCGACGGACACCGTGATGCCCTCGGGGATGTGGGTCGCCTCGGCCTCGATGGTGATCGTCGGGTGCTCGGTGACGACCAGGGCGCCGCCGACGGCCTCGCCCTCGACGTGCAGCGGGATCTCGACCTGGACCTTCTCACCGCGCTTCACGATGACCAGGTCGACGTGCTCGATGAAACCCTTCAGCGGGTCGCGCTGCACCTGCTTCGGCAGCGCCAGGTGGCTCTCGCCACCCTCGATCTCGATGAGCAGCAGCGCGTTGGCGGTCTTCAGCGCGAGCATGGTGTCGTGACCCGGCAGAGTGATGTGCAGCGGGTCGCTACCGTGCCCGTACAGAACCGCGGGCACCTTGTCCGCGCGACGGATGCGACGGGCCGCACCCTTGCCGAACTCCGAGCGCGACTCGGCTTGGATCTTGACCTCGGCCACGACGTGAACTCCCTCAGAAACTGTTGCGGTGGTCTGTGCTTATGTGCTTCCTCGGCCAGACGTGAGGCGTCGCGGAGGCGGACCACCGCGTCGATCACGGAGCCGCTCCGGCCGAGCCGGGGGCGTCCCTCGCCGAGGCAACTTCGTCAGTCTAGCCAACGTACGCCGCACACGGGAAATCCGGCTACCGGCTCGTCGTACGACGGAATCCGCCGGCAGCGCGGTGACGAACCGGCGGGGCTGCTCGGGGTCTGGCAGCGCCGGCTGGTCGTGTCGACTGGCCGCTGGCGCAGCTGACCGTCAGCCGTTCGCACCAGCGCACGGCTGACGGCTCCGTGCTGACGTTCGTCCCGAATCCGCGGGACTTTGGTCCCCGGCTGCGCCGATCGCGTAATGACCGGTCACGCGGTCGTGGCAGTCGCCGCCTGCGCCGCGCCCGAGGAGACCGCCGACACCGGCAGCGTCGCCGCCACGACCCAACCCGCCGCGAGCGAACCCGCCAGCAGCAAGCCCACGACGACCCCGCCGACCTCGCCGGCTGCCACAGCGAGAGCGACGCCGAGGGTGACGACGAAGGTCGTCGTCGAGACCCGCGGCATCCCGTTCAAGCGGGTCACCGTGGAGGACCCGTGGCTGGACGAGGGCACCACGGAGGTCAGGACCGTCGGTGTGCGCGGCACCAAGCGGCTGACCTTCGCGGTGACGCTGGTGGACGGCCGGCAGGTCCGCAAACGTCTGCTGAGCGCGGTCGTCGTCCGGCGACCGGTGGACCAGGTCACGGCGATCGGCACGAAGGCCGCGGAACCCGCCGGCGACTGCGACCCGAACTACAGCGGCTGCGTGCCCGTCGCCAGTGACGTCGACTGCGCGGGCGGCAGCGGGAACGGTCCGGCGTACGTCGAAGGCCCGGTGGAGGTCATCGGCTCCGACATCTACGACCTGGACCGCGACAACGACGGCATCGGCTGCGAGTCCTGACCCGCCC
>DASXRB010000483.1:0-4653 GCA_036506875.1 Kribbellaceae bacterium
TGACGAGGGCGATCGAGTAGACGATCGGGTTGAGCCAGAACCCCGCCATCAGGACGACCTCGACGAGGTGCTTGGTGTCGCGGTAGCGGACGTTCAGTGCGGCGACCAGGTAGCACAGGCCGACTGTGAACAGGATCGCCACCGCGATCGCGGGTACCGCGAGCAGCAAGCCGAAGCCGAGGAAGTGGGTGAACCCCGTCACGAGCATGACGAACATCAGCACGACCAGCTGCAGCGCGAAGTGCACGAGGTTGAAGCCGACCGGGGTCAGCGGTAGCACGTTGAGCGGGAAGCGGACCTTCTTGACCAGGCCGGCATTGCCTACTACCGCGTCCGTGGCGAAGCCGACCGACCCGGTGAACAGGTTCCAGATGAGCAGCCCGGAGAGCAGGAAGAAGCCGAACTTCGGCACCCCGCTTTTCAGCACGACCTGGAACACGAACGAGTAGACGCCGAGCAGCAACAGCGGGTTTGCCAGTGACCAGAAGAAGCCCAGCACGCTGCCCTGATACTTGATCTTGAGATCCTTGCGGATCAACCCGACGAGCAGCTCCCAGCGCACCCGGCGCTGCGCCCGCGACCGATCGTCGGCGATGGCTGTCTGCGCCACTACGGTCCTTCACCTGCCTGATTCTGGGTTCTCGGCCGACTCGGCCCGGCGGGGCCGCACCCGCGGCCGGCAGCCAAAGGATAGCCCGGCTCATCTCTGCTCTTCCCCGCCTTGGGCGGATCCGCGTCTCCACCGCTCGCTGCCTTATCCCGCCGTGGGCGGATCCGCGTCTCCACCACTCGCTGCGCTCGGGTGGGTCCACGGCTCCGCTCCGCGCCTTCGGCGCGGTCGCGTGGCGGCGGCGGGGCTCTTCGCGCGAGCGCTCATCGCAGCTCGGGTGGATCCCCGGTCCCGCTCCGCGCCTTCGGCGCGGGCCGCGTAGCGGCGGCGGGCTCTTCGCGCGAGCGCTCATCGGCCGAGCCATTCGCCGGCGACCGTCCGGCGCGAGACGGCCAGGTGGCGCCCGACCGCGCGTCGCCGGCCCAGCGCCCAGGGCGTCAGCCGGGCCACCGCGGCGAGCACGCGCAGCCGGAGCCCGAGCCGGAAGACCGGATCCGGCGGTATCTGCTGCCGCATCGCCCGCCGCAGCACGAGCGACGCGGACGTCAGGCAGAACCGCGCCACCTGCCGGGCGGCGAACCCCGCCGGAGCGCACCGCAGCAGCATGAGCAGCCGATTGCGCTCGTTGTAGAACGCGAACATGGCCGATCGCTTGTCGGTCGACGCGGCGTGGCGGTGCCGCACGACAGCGCCCGGTTCGTACCAGATCCGCCAGCCGGCCAGCCGCAGCCGCCAGGCCAGGTCGGTGTCCTCGTAGTAGAGGAAGAACTCGGCCGGCATGCCGCCTGCGTCGCGGACGGCATCGGTGCGCAGCACGGCCGCGCCGCCGGAGAAGCCGAACACCTCCTGGGGCGCGTCGTAGGGCGCGCCGTCAGGCTCGTCCAGGCCGCGGTCGGCCCCGTACCCGCCGCGGACGAGCAGCACGCCGGCGTTGTTCAGCCGGCTCGGATCGTCCCAGAACAGCATCCGGGCAGTGACGGCTGCGACGTCGGTGTGCCGATCGAGCACGTCCAGCGAACGCTGCAGCCAGTGCGGATCGGCGCCGGCGTCGTTGTTGAGCAGCGCGACGTAGGGCGTGCGGACGCGTGGCAACGCCGCGGCCACCCCACCGGCGAATCCCGTGTTGCGGTCCAGCGCAAGTACCTCGGCGGTGGGGGCCTCGCCGGCGAGCAGCTCGCGGGTGCCGTCGGTCGACGCGTTGTCGACGACGAGCAGCTCGTGCCGGATCGTCTGGGCGTCCAGCGACGCCAGGCAGCCGGCGAGCAGGTCCGCGCCCTGCCACGTCACGACGAGCACGGTGACCTGCTCAGTCACGCAACCGGTGGTACATCGCGCGCAGCCAGCGGTACAGGGGGCGCGCGCCGGGCACCTTCGCGCCTGCCGCCCGCAGCGCGGGGTTCGACCGCAGCGGCCTGCGGGCGAGCGCCAGGGCCTGCGCGGTCGCGGCCTCCGCGGCTGCGGAGGCGGCTTCGGCGGCCGCAACGGCGGCCTGCAGCTCAGCCGTCCGCGCGATCAGCTCGTCGCGGACCGCGTGGTGCTTCTGGTACACGTCACCCAGGAACGTCCGCGGGTAGTACGCCCCGTCGTTGCCCGCGGCAACCGCCTCGCGCTCGTCCTCCTCGCGCGCCCACTCGGTCAACTGCGCGGTGTTCGTGAGGGCGGCCTTGTTCGGCTGGGCGATCAGGTAGGCGAACAGGGTGTTCGACTCCGGGTCGCGGTCGGTGTACTCGGCGTCGGCCTCGAGGAGCGTGCCGACGAGATCGACGATCTGCTCGGGGTCGCGGGAGAGCATCGGTTCGTTGAACGTGAGCAGCGGGTAGGCCAGGGCACCGCCGACGCCGCGGTAGTAGACGGTGTCGAAGTATCTCCGCATCGTCGAGACGATCAGCTCGGAGTGGACGGCCTCGGTGGGGTCGCCGTAGATCATGGTCGGCACGTGCGGGTAGCTCAGCTCCTGCCGCATGTCCTCGGGCAGTCGCTGATTCGTCTCCCAGACGGCCTCCCATTGTTCGGTCGGGTACTGATTGCGGTGAGCGCCGACGTACTCCCAGGAGACGAACACGCCGTCGTCGGGCAAGAGTTCGGCGACGCGCCGGAAGACCCGGTCCAGCCTCGCGATGTGGTGCGCGGCGGCGAAGTTGACGACCAGATCGTAGTCACCCTCGGGGAACTGCGCGGTATTGGTGTCCATCTGGTAGTAGCGCAGCGGCAGGCCGTCCTTGGCGGCTGCGGCCCGGGCCGTGTCGAGCAGGTCGTCGATGAAGTCGATGCCGACGGCCTCTTTCACCACGCCGACGGTGAGCAGATCGCGTTCTACCCAGCCGTTGCCGCAGTTGAGGATCAGCGCCTTCGCGAACGGACCGCCCCGCCATTTCAGCAGGTGTCGCGACCAGTCCAGCGCCGGATCGTCGGTGGCCCGCCGGTTGAGGTACTCGCGCACCTGCTCGAGCTGGTTCCAGTAGCCGGCCTTGTAGTAGACGCTGCCGTCCGGGTTGACGGTTGTTGCTTCAGACACGTCCCCGCATCCTCCTCCGGCACGCTGACTCGCGACCAATCGACTCCGCGGCGCGTGATGGCGAATGGTAGCGCCCGGTTCGCCGGAGTCCGGCCGCCGGCGGCCAGACCCGTTGGGGGCCGGTATGGTGCCACGCTGTGAGCGCGCATACCGGGAGCAGCGACACCGTCGACGAGACGCTGCCGGCCGTGGACGAGGCGATCCTGGATCTGCCGGCCGAGGATTCTCGGCTCTCGGTGACGCTCGCCGAGGCGCTGCTGCTCGCGGCGGCGACCGTTGTCGGGCTGGTCGCGCTCGTCTCGCTTGCCGCGGCTCACCTGCACCACCACACGCCGCTGGTCGTCGGGCTGGGCTCCGTCGTGCTGGTGGCCGCCGTCGTCGCGGTGGTTGTGGTGTTCGACCGCCCGACTCTGCGCCTCGACGTCGTCGGCTTGGCACCGATAGTCATCGGGCTGGCCTTCACCGCGATCATGGTGTTCCCCGGCTACGAGTACGGCACCGGCGACCGCGACCCCGGCGCCTACGTCGAGCACGCCGCGGCGATCTCGCGCACGCACTCCATCGACTTCACCGATGACCTCGTCGCCGCGCGGCTCAACGGCGCGCAGTGGCCGGCGTTGTGGGCCGAGCCCGGCCATCCGGGCAAGATCTTTCCGCAGTTCTATCACCTGTGGCCCGCGCTGCTGGCCACAGCCAAGGACGCCGGCGGCTTCACCGGGCTGTTCAACACCGGTCCGCTGTTGGCGGTGATCGCCGTCGGCCTGGCGGTCGCCGTCGCGCGCAGACTGGCCGGCATACCCGCTGCGTGGGCGGTCGCGGTGCTGCTGTCGACCAACATGCTCGAGGTCTGGCAGGCGAAGTACCCCACCGCGGAGATCTTCGGGCAGATGCTCTTCGTCGGCGCCGTCCTCGGCGTCGTGCTCGCCATCCAGGCGCGATGGCGAGCGGCGGCGGCGATCGCCGGCGTGCTACTCGGGTTGTCCTACCTGGAACGTCCGGACGCCATCGTGCTGATCCTGTTCGGCTGGGGTGCGCTGGCCGCGCTGCTCGCGGCGAGGCGGTTCGACCAGCGGGCTGCGTGGTTCGCCGTAGGGCTGGTGTCCTTGTTGCCGTACGGGTTCTACCAGGCCTATCACCTTGCCCGGGCCTACACGTTGGCGGTCAAGGTGCCCTCGCTGGCGAAGGTTCTCGCCGCCATGATCGGTGTCGCCGCCGTCGCCGCGGCGCTGGCGTGGCAGCGGCGCCTGGTTGCCCGCGTCATCACGTGGGCCGAGCCTGCGCGCACCCGGTTCGTGCTGGGCACGGCGTTCGTCGGTGTCTGCGGCGGCCTCATGCTGCTCGGCGGCTTGCGGCCGATCCTGTTCGGAAAGGATTACTTCACCTCGCGCGGCGTGCATCAGCGTTCGTTCGACGAGATCTCGCTGATCAGGTTGAGCTGGTTCTTCTCCCTCCCCGGTCTCGGACTGATGCTCGTGGGCTTCGGGTATGTCGCCTGGCGACGCTGGCACCTGGATCGTTGGCTGGTCGC
>DASXRB010000484.1:0-2541 GCA_036506875.1 Kribbellaceae bacterium
CTGTACATCGGGGGCCGCCGGATGAACGACGTTCCCGAGAAGGATCGCGACATCGCGATGGTCTTCCAGAGCTACGCGCTCTATCCGCACATGACCGTAGCGCAGAACATCGGCTTCAGTCTGCGGCTGTCCGGCGGGCAGCGGCAGCGGGTCGCGATCGTCCGCAAGCCGCACGTGTTCCTCATGGACGAGCCGCTGTCCAACCTCGACGCCAAGCTACGCGTCGCCACCCGCACCCAGATCGCTGAGCTCCAGAACCGCCTCGGCGTCACCACCGTCTACGTCACCCACGACCAGGTCGAGGCCATGACGATGGGCGACCGGGTCGCGGTGCTCAAGGACGGGCTGCTGCAGCAGGTCGACACCCCGCTCCACTTGTACGACAACCCGGTCAACAAGTTCGTCGCCGGCTTCATCGGCTCCCCCGCGATGAACCTGCTTGAGGCCGACATCGTCGAGGGCGGCGCCCGGATCGGTGACTACACGATCCCGGTGCAGCGCGAGGTGCTGGCCGCCGCGGGTGGCGACAAGACCGTGACGGTCGGGGTCCGGCCGGAGGCGTTCAAGGTCGCCGATATTGGCCTGCCGGTGCACGTCGCGGTCGTCGAGGAGCTCGGCGCCGACGCGTACCTCTACGGCACCGCCGAGCACAACGAGGAGCATCAGCAGATCGTGGCCCGGATCGACGCCCGGATGCCGGTCGAGAAGGGCTCGACCATCCACCTGGCCGCGGTCCCGGAGAAGCTGCACCTGTTCTCCACCTCGACCGAGGAGCGGCTGACCGCCAAGCGCTGATCCGCGGTACGCCGAACCGCCGGGCCGGGTCCTCCGCGCCCGGCGGTTCCGCGTCGTACCTGGCTCACGTGATGTCGCGGCGCCGGAAGACGACCGCGCCGAGCAGCACCATGGCGGCCGCGATGGCGGCGAGGTACGTCGCGCTGTGGCCGAACGAGACCGTCTTCTCCACGCTGTTGCAGAAGTAGCCGCCGTCCGGGGAGGAGTCGCAGTCCTCCACGTAGTACTTCGCGCCGTGCCGCACCCAGCTGTCGACGTTGAGCTTCAGCAGCCAGGGCTGGGACTTCTGCAGGGCATGGGCGAAGATACCCTCGACGATCACCATGTACCCCATCGCCAGCCCGATCCCCGCCGCGGTGTGCCGCAGCAGGCCGCCGGTGACGCTCCCGAGCAGGCCGGCCGCGGCGGCGAGCACGACGGTCCGCCAGGCGATGCCGGCGAGGACGGACCAGTCGGTACCGGCCGTCGTACCGAGGTGGTCGACGATCAGCCAGCACCCGCCGGTCAGTACCGCCAGCAGGACGGCGGCGACCGGCACCGGACCCGCGGCGGCAGCCAGCAGCTTGCTCCCGTAGACCCGCAGCCTGCGTGGCTCGAACGTCAGCCAGTTGCCGATCGAGCCGGTGCTGAACTCCGCGCCGAAGAACCCGGCGCCGATCAGGAACGCGACGAACGCCGCCAGGTACGACAGCCCGGTGAGGTAGTCCGGCATCAGCTCGTTGAAGACCGTCTTCGGCTTCCCGAAGTACTCCGGCTTCGGCTCGATGTGTTCGCACGGCGAGGAGCCGTCCGGCAGCGGCGGCTGCTGGGACGTGCGGCACTCCTCGAGCTGCTGCTGGCCGGAGCGCTCCCACTCCGCGCGAGCCTGCTCGTACTGCAGCTGCGCCTGCCGCTGGTCGGCGGCCGACAACGGCTGCGCGTCCTTGTAGGTCGCGAACAGCATCAGGCCCACGATCACCAGCGCGCCGGCGATCCCGACCAGGGTCAGCCGCCGGGCGAACAGGCGTCGCAGCTCGACCTTCACCAGCCGCGTCACGGCCGCACCTCCGTCGTACCGTCGCTGTCCAGGCCTTCGCCGGCGGTCAGCTCCAGGAACACCGACTCCAGGTCGGCACGGACGGCGACCAGCTCGGAGACGTAGATCCCCTTGTCCGCAAGGCGTTTCGTGATCTCGGCCGGGTCGGAGACGCCGTCCACCAGGAGATGGTTGCCGTCGGCACGCACCGTCAGGCCGCCCTCGGCGAGCACCGCGGTCGCCGCCGCCGGGTCGGCCACCCCGACCCGGGTCGTCGCCGTACCCGAACCGCCGATCACCGCCGCCACCGTGCCCGACGCCAGCAGCCGGCCGTGGCCGATGATCGACACCGTGTCGGCGACCTGCTCGACCTCGGCCAGGATGTGGCTGCTCACCAGCACCGTCTTGCCGCGCTGCCCGAGCTCGCGCATGGTCTCGCGGATCTCCCGGATGCCGGCCGGGTCGAGTCCGTTCGTCGGCTCGTCGAAGATCAGCAGGTCCGGGTCCTTCAGCAGCGTCGCGGCGATCGCGAGGCGCTGCTTCATGCCGAGCGAGTACGCCTTGTAGCGGTCCTTTCCGCGCTCGCCCAGCGACGTCGCCTCCAGCACCTCGCCGACCTTGGCCCGCGGCGCCCCGATCGCCTCCGCGAGCAGCTCGAGGTTCTTCCGCCCACTGAAGGTGGGGAAGAACTTCGGCGACTCGACGATCGCGCCGACCCGGCTGACCACTTC
>DASXRB010000485.1:0-2458 GCA_036506875.1 Kribbellaceae bacterium
CATCCGGTGCGACCTGGACCCGAGCGACAAGCCGGCCGAGGGCGAGCGCACGCTCGCGCTGCGAGCCCGCACGGTCAGCGGCGACATCACCGTCATACGCGTCTGACCACGTCTGACAGCACAGTCAGGAGGGGAGACCACGATGTTCTACCAGCACGAGGAGATCGCCCGGCAGATCGTCGCCGAGCGGACCCGCAACAGCACCACCCGGACGGGCGCCCGGGTGCCGCAGCGCGGCGCACGGCACCGGATCGCCACCACCCTGCACCGGCTCGCCGACCGGGTCGAGCCGGCGTCGCACCGTACCGCGCTGACCCTCGGCGCCCGGTGAACACCCGGAGGCGGAGGGCCGGGATAGATGCCGTGGGCATCGAGTTGTCCACAGCCCTCCGTCATTGGTACCCGGTTTGACCATCTGCTTTTGCTAGGCTCCGGGCCGAAATCACATCGAAATCTCTCGGGGGATTTTCCATGCTTCGTCCCGTTCTTGCCGCCAGTGCCGCTGTCATGATCGCGGCCACAACCACCGCCTGCGGCGGCGACAAGCCGACCGCGGCCGACTCCAGCTCGCCGATGGCGACCACCGCCGGCACGCCCGGAGCGTCGGACTCGGCGTCCCCGGTGCCCAGCACCAGCGCCACGCCGTTCGACCCGCCGAAGAAGTTCGAGAAGACCGGCCACCCGGTCGGCCTGCCCGGCAAGGACACGCCGAACCCCGGCCAGCCGCAGGCCTACAGCGACCGGACCACCCTGGCCGGGACCACCGCGGTCACCGCCGACAAGGCGGTGCTCTACGGCAACGAGGTGGCCACCGGCGTCCCGCTGTGGTCGGTGCCTGCGGTCTCCGACGGTGAGGCGGCCACGGTCTCGGCCGACGCGAGCGGCCCGCCGGTCACCGCCACGTTCGGCGGCCGCACCGTCGTCGTCGCCGCGTTCGACGAGCACATCAAGGGCACCGGCACGAACCGGGACAGCGATCGGGTCAGCGTCCACGTGATCGACCCCGCGGACGGCAAGCTGCAGTGGAAGGCCGACATCCCCGGCGTGGAGCGCACCGAGCGCGTCCTGGTCGACGAGGAGCGCGGCCTGATCGCGGTCGGGGCCTACACGGCGAGGCCCGTCACCACCGTGATCGACGCGAACACCCAGAAGGTCCTGTGGACCATGCCCGGTTACCAGCTCGTTGCCCTGGGCAAGGGAGTGGTGGCGACCAAGGCCGAGGTCGACAACGCGCCGTACGGCGTGGTCGGGTTCGACGCCCGGACCAAGCAGGTCCGCTGGCGCGCGATGCCGTGGAAGAAGCCGACCACCTCGATCCAGGGGATCGGCGGCAACGGCTCGTTCGTGGTCGTGTCGACCGAGGCCTACGTCTCGTCGGCCGGCGGCAGCTCCAGCGAGCCGCAGACCCGGCACGTCGTCGACCTCGCGAACGGGCGGACGGTCACCTCGTTCAAGGGGATCGAGGAGGCCGACGGCAGCCAGCCGGTGACCTGCGTGTACGACGGGACGTCGGTGCTGGCCTGCTCGTACAACGCGGTCGAGGCGTTCGGCATCGACGGCTCCACGGGCCGCAAGCTGTGGTCGTTCGACAACACCGGCGGCCGGGTGCCGCCGCTGCTCACGGCGGCCTTCCACGGCGTGCTGTACGGCGCCGCACAGAACACCGCCGTCGCGATGGACGCGAAGACCGGCCGGGACATCGGCGACCCCGGCACCGTCGCGCAGACGGTGAACGAGTACGGCGCGGCGTCGTACCGGTCGGACTACGCCGACGACGTTCTCCTGCACGCGGCCATCGGCTGACGGAATTCACGAAACGCCATTTCGCGGGCCCGCGGGGGTCCGGGATCCAGGAATTTGCCGGCAATTCTTCTCGGGAGTGAGATGCAGCGTCATCTGGGTCATGTGGTATGTGCCGTCGCCCTGGCGGGTCTCGTCGCGGGGTGCAGCGGCGGCGACGACAAGGCGGACAGCGGCTCGTCGGCCGGGGCGACCGCCTCGGACGGCGCCGGGGCGTCGCCGACGTCGCCGGCGCTGACGCCGTACGACCCGCCGAACGCGTTCCTGACCGTCAACGCGGTCCGGCTCGAGCGCGACAAGGACAACTCGACGTTCGACGCGAAGGTCGGGATGTTCGAGGACACCGCGCTGTGGGCGGACCTGTTCGGCCTGCACGCGATCAAGGTCGGTTCGAAGGACGGCTGGGACCTGCCGGCCGACGGCAGCCCACTGCGTCGTACCGGGCCGTCCGTGTCACCCACCGACAGCGAGACCGCGAGCGAGTCGGCCGGAGGCACCGAGACGCCGTCCGGGCCGGGGTTCAAGGTCCTCGACGTGACCGCGCCGGTTCCGGTGAAGCTCGCCGGCCGTGACGTGGTTGCCGTGGCCTTCTCGCAGCGCGTGCTCGGCGGCGGTACGACGAAGGACCACTTCCAGGTGCGGTTCGAGTGGGTCGACC
>DASXRB010000486.1:0-2775 GCA_036506875.1 Kribbellaceae bacterium
CCACAGGAGGGGCGATGCACTGGACCTACGTCATCGCGGGCGCTGTCGCGCTCGTCGTACTGCTCCTGCTGTTCCGGATGGTCTGGCGGGTGGCCGAGCCGAACGAGGCTCTGATCATCTCCGGCCGCGGAGCGCACTCGAACTCCGGGCAGACCAACGACACGCTCGGGTTCAAGATCGTGGTCGGGCGCGGCACCGCCGTGCTGCCCGGCTTCCAGACGGTACGGCGACTCCCGCTGGACATCCGCGCGACACCGCTGGCCGTGACCTGCGTGTCCAGTCAGGGGATCCCGCTGCACATCAAGGGCGTGACGGCGTACAAGGTCGGTGACGACTACGGCTCGATCGCGAACGCCGCGCGGCGGTTCCTGGACCAGAACGACGAGCAGGTGATGGCCACGATCCACGAGCTGTTCGCGGGTCACCTGCGCGCGATCGTCGGCTCGACCACCGTCGAGGAAATGCTGCACGACCGGGAGACGCTGACCACGAACATCCGCGGCTCGCTCGCCGGTGACATGGAGAAGCTCGGCCTGGTGGTCGACTCGCTGCAGATCCAGGAGATCGACGACGAGGTCTTCTACATCAAGAACCTGGGCAAGCCGCAGGCCGCCGCGGTCGAGGCCGCGGCGCGGATCGCGGCCGCCGAGCGGGATCGCGAGGCCACCGAGCGCGAGCAGGCCGCGGCCGCCCTGAAGGCCGCCGCGATCCGGGAGAGTGCGATCGCGCAGGCCGGGTACCAGGCCGAGGTGGACCAGGCGAAGTCGAAGGCGTCGCAGGCGGGCCCGCTGGCCGGGGCGCTGGCCCGGCAGGAGGTTGTGGTCGCCGAGACCGAGACCGCGAAGCTGAACGCGTCGCTGGCCGAGAAGCAGCTGGAGTCGACGGTGCTGAAGCCGGCCGACGCCGAGGCGTACAAGCAGCGCACCCTGGCCCAGGCGGCCCGGGACGCGCAGATCGCCGCCGCCGAGGCCGACGCCCGCGAGGTGCAGCTGAAGGGTGAGGCGCAGGCGAAGGCCACCGAGCTCACCGGTCGCGCCGAAGCGTCCGCCGTCGAGGCGCGCGCCAAGGCGGAGGCGGCCGGTATCAAGGCCCGCGCCGAGGCGCTGGCCACGAACACCGACGCGGTCGTCGCGCAGCAGCTGGCCGAGGCCTACCCGGAGATCGTCGCGGCCGCGGCGCGCTCGTTCGACTCGGTCGGCAACATGGTCGTGCTGAACGGCGCCCAGGGCATCGAGGACACCCTGGTCAAGACGATCACCATGGGCGGTTCCGGCTTCGCGATCGCCAAGCAGCTGCTCGACTCGCTGCGCACCGGTTCCGTCGCCGCCGGCTCCGCGCCGGCGACGCTGCCCGAACCGCAGCCGAACGGTGAGGTGCCGAGCGCCTGACGGCGCAATGATGGACACGTGCTGTCCGTCGAGCTGGCCCGGGAGCTCCGGGCCGCGGGGGTCCGCTGGGACCCGCGGCCCGGAGACCGGTTCGTGGTCGACCAGCCGGAGCTGACCGAGCACGTCTTCTGGGTCAGCGACTTCACCATCGACGTGCACGCGTACGGCGACGAGCGCGTGCTGGCGTTCAACGGCACCACCGAGTGGGCGCTGGACTCGGTCGAGGTGTCCGGCTGCGTCTGGCTCCCCCGCGAGGACCAGCTCCGCGAGCTCCTCGGTGCCCTCCTGGTCCGCGTCGACCGCCTGGACGGCGCCTGGCAGGTCACCACCCGCGTCGCGGGCCGGGACATCACCGTCGCCGACCCGGACCTCGAGCACGCCTACGCCCGCTCGCTCCTCACCACCCTCGACTGAACCTCAGCGGACGACGCGGCCGCGGAGGACGATGCGGGTCGGGTGGGCGAGGACGGCCAGGTCGGCGCGCGGGTCGGCGTCGTACACGAGGAGGTCGGCCGGGGCACCCACGGACAGGTCGCCGGGGACGCCGAGCCACTCGCGGGCCGACCAGGAGCCGGCGGCGAGGGCCTGCTCGGGGGTCATGCCGATGGCGGTCATCGCGGCGATCTCCGCGCCGACCAGTCCGTGGCTGAGGACGCCACCGGCGTCGGTGCCGGCGTAGACGGGCACACCCGCCTCGACGGCGGCGCGCAGCGTCTGGTGCCGGCGGGCGTAGAGGTCGCGCATGTGGTCGGCGTACGACGGGAACTTGGCGCCGGCCTGGTCGGCGTACATCGGGAAGTTCTCCTGTTGCAGCATCGTCGGCACCAGTGCCGTGCGGTTCGCGGCCATCTGGTCGACGAGGTCGGCCGACAGGCCGGTGCCGTGCTCGATGCCGTCGATGCCGGCGTCCAGCAGGTCGGGCAGCGCGTGCTCGCCGAAGACGTGCGCGGTGACCCGGGCGCCGAGCTCGTGCGCGCGGGCGATCGCGGCCATCAGCGCGTCGGCCGGCCAGCACGGGGTGAGGTCGCCGGCGTCGCGGTCGATCCAGTCGCCGACCAGCTTGACCCAGCCGTCGCCGCGCTTGGCCTCCTGCTCGACGTACGACGTGAGCTCGGCGGGCTCGATCTCCCAGCCGAAGTTGCGGATGTACCGCTTCGACCGCGCGATATGCCGTCCGGCGCGGATGATCTTCGGCAGGTCCTCGCGGTCGTCGATCCACCGGGTGTCGGCCGCGGAGCCCGCGTCGCGGACCAGCAGCGCGCCGGCGTCGCGGTCGGCGACCGCCTGCTGCTCCTGCACGCCGGGCTCGACCGCCCCGTGCTGGTCGAGGCCGACGTGGCAGTGCGCGTCGACCAGTCCCGGAACGATCCAGCCGCCATCGCAGATC
>DASXRB010000487.1:0-2137 GCA_036506875.1 Kribbellaceae bacterium
GCCAGACCGATCAAGGAGTTGATCCACGGAGGATCCCATCAGTGCGCCTCCGCCTCACTTGTGGAGCTGCGCAGGCTCCCCTTCGTTGGCACTAGCCGATACCGGCGGCCGGTCACCGGCGGCCCATCACCGGTCGCCAAGATGCGCACGCGCTCGATTGGGCGGGCGTACGAATGCCTCGCTGATTCGCTGATCTTGCAAGGCGGTCGCATGAACGGCTGATCATGACTGAGGGATCGGCTGACCGCTGCGTTCAGCGGACATCGCCGCACGGGGGCGCTCCGGTGCGCTATTTCTGGGGACAAGGTGGGACGATCCACACGTGGGCAGCCCGTCTGATCCGGCTCGGCGACCGGCCCGACCGTCCGCGGTCGGAGCACCGGAGCCGACGGCGGGTTCCGATGGCGGAGCCGCTCCGCGTCAGAACACCGACCGCCGACTGTGGATGAGGCGCAGGGACACCGCGGCCCATGAAGTCGCTGCTGCCGATGCTGTCATGACCGAGCGCGGACCTGAGCCGAGCGGCCCTGCAGACGTCGAGGATGGACAGACGGTCCTTGACCGCGAGACACCGGCCGAGCAAGTGATCGTGGAAGAGCCGACCCCGCCGCGACGGATCAGGCAGCCGATCGACCTCGTGCGCGTGCTGCTCTGTCTCGTCGGCTTGGCTGTCCTCCTGCTCGTCGCCGAACTGGCGGTCCGGACGGCGAATGGTCTCGAAAGCGACATCGGCGCGGGTAGCTCCGAGGTTCCGTCGTGGATCCCCAACACGCTGACCTTGCTGGTCGCCCTGGCGCTGCTGGCCCTGCCGATCGTCGTGCTGTTTGACCAGGTCCTGCGTGGCCGGATCGCGTGGATAGCGGATGCCGTCGTCGCAGGCGTCCTCGCTGGTGCGGTCGCCGTCGGGCTGAGCTGGCTGCTGCGCCACCACGGCCCGACCGACATCTTCCATAGCCTGACCGTGGCGTTTCCCACCGGCGGTCGGTCAGACCCTGTGCTCACCTTTCCGTGCGCGGTCGCCGCATACACGTCGACGGCTGTCCATAGCGACCGCCGGTGGGTCCAGGTTGCGGTCTGGCTCACCTTCGGTGGTCTGGCGGCCGCGGCGCTGCTCGACCGGCAGGCCGGGGTGCTCGCGATCGTCGCGACGCTGCTCATCGGTCGTGCGATCGGGCTGTCCGTGCGCTATGCGTTCGGCATCCCCAACGTCCACCCCCATGGCGCTGAACTCGTGGCCGCTCTGCGCGAGGCCGGCCTTAATCCGCTCCGAGTGGTCGCCCGACCCTCCATCGGTGGGCTCCGGCGCTACCACGTCACCTCCCGATGGCCGGAAACACTCATGGGCCCTGAGCCGACCGAGCGGATCGACAATCCGATCGGGCTCGACGTTCGCATCTTGGACCGCGATCAGCAGGCACCCGTCTTCGTGCGGCGGCTGTGGCGACGGGTTCGTTTGCGCGGCCCCGTCACCCGGCGGGCGACGGTAACGTTTCGCGCAGCGGTCGAGCGCGACGTTCTCATGGCGCAGGCGGCTGCGGCAGCTGGCATCAATGCACCCCGGCTCGTTGTCGCCGCGCTCGCCGACCCGGACGCGGCACTCCTCGCGTACACCGAGGTCCGCGGACGCACCCTCGACACCCTCGACCGCGACGAGATCGACAACGCCCTCCTGCGGGACATCTGGCAGCAGCTTGCCTCGGCACGGGCCCATCATCTGATCGTGCGCGGGCTCACCGCCGAGCAGATCCTGGTCGACGAGCAACGGCGAGCATGGTTCCTCGACGTCGCGTCCGGAGAGATCGCGGCATCACGCCTCCAGCTTCGCCACGACGCGGCACTGCTGCTGACCACGCTGGCGATGGTGACGAGCCCGCAGCGCGCGGCCGCGGCCGCGATCGACACGCTCGGCCCACAGGCGGCGGCGAGCGCCGTGCCGCTGCTGCAGCCGATCGCGATGAGCAGGTCGACCCGATCCGCGCTGCGCTCGCATCGGACGCTGCTCTCGGAGCTGCGGGAAGCAGTGCTGTATCAGGTACCGACCGCGGAGTTCGAGCCCGTACGGATCGAGCGGGTGCGGCCTCGCACCATCATCACCATCGTCGGCGGCGCCATCGCGGCGTACTACCTGCTCTCCGAG
>DASXRB010000488.1:0-8521 GCA_036506875.1 Kribbellaceae bacterium
TACGACGCGTACCGCCGGGGTCTCCGGCGGTTCGGTTCAGGTTGTCCTGGCGGTGCATCCTCGCATACCAGTCGTCGCAGTGGACGGTATACCAGCGTGCAAGTGGTACTACGGTACGCGTCCGCCGGCGGTGGTGAGAACCGTTAGCGAGTGAGGACGGTCACAAAGTGACGTCGCTGAGCGTGGTTCAGGACGTCTGTGTCCGGATATCGTTCACGACGTCCTGAGCGGTGAGGACCGCGCCCGGGATCGCGGCCGCCTTCACGCCGACCAGCCACCACGACCCGGTGGCCGGGCTGCGGAACGCCCGGGTCATCGTCAGCTGGTACCGCACCGCACCGTTCGACCGGGTCTCGGAGTACCAGGTCTGCGCGTCCTTGGCCGTGGCCGGCGGGGTCGCGTGGGTGCGCTTCGTCCAGCGCCCGTCGAACTCGGCGCGCTGCGCCAGGCAGGTCGCCAGGTCCTTGCACGGGTGCGCCGCGATCCACACGTCCACTCCTGCGTTGCCCGGCTCGCCGTCCAGCAGCCGGCGGTAGATCGAGAACGACGACTCCTCGAGGATCACCTGGGTCCAGTCCCGGCCGGGTGTGTGCACCGCGAACGGCAGGCCGAGCTCGTCGAACGTGTCCGTGGACGACTGGCCGCGCCGCGGCGCCCCGACCAGCGTGACCGGCGGGATCCCGGTCCGCGGCGGCGCCGGCGCCGACTTGGGGATGCCGGGCAGCAGCACCTTCTTCGTCGGCAACGGCGACGGCTGTACGGCGTCCGGCACCGGCCGGCTCGGGGAGCCCGGATCCGTCCGAGCGGCAGCGCTGTTGACCGCGGCCCCGATCTGGTACGTCACCAGGAACATCAGGAACGGGACCACGAGCATCGCGAGGTGGTAGCGGCGCCTGGACGGTGAGGTGTCCAGCCCGGCGGCCTCGAACATCGCCTGCGCGGGGTCGGCCACGGGTGCCGCGGTCGGGGCGGTGGCGGCCCCGAGCTTGCGTCGTACCTCGGCGATCGCGGACTGGTCGTTCCCGAAGACGCCGTCCAGCGGGTCGAGCAGCCGCTCGGCGCCGGAGTGGCCGGGCGCGAGCTGGGTGACGGCGTACGGGCGGGTGGCGGTGAGGTTCGCGTCCCACAGCGGGGCGTCGAGCCGCCCGGGCGTCAGGGCGGCCGCGCGGCTCGCCGCGGTGAGGCGGTCGCGGACGGCCTGGTCGGTGGCGCCGGCCTCGCTCAGCACCAGGGCGACGACCTCCATGCCAGTCACGGTCCGGCCGCGCCAGACGCCGGCGAGGTCGTGGTCGAGCAGCTGCTCGGTGAAGGTGTAGCCGGAGATCTCGGGGGTCACTTCGCCTCCCAGACGGCCTTGTCGGCGATGGCGAGGACCGCCGCCTGCGCGGCCTCGCGGGTGACCGGAGCCGCGTTGTAGTCGACCTTCACGACCAGGTCGCCACGGATGGTGAGGACGGCGATGTCCCAG
Organism: Kribbellaceae bacterium; assembly: GCA_036506875.1. GTDB lineage: Bacteria > Actinomycetota > Actinomycetes > Propionibacteriales > Kribbellaceae > DASRHY01. Next base: position 1,469 of record DASXRB010000488.1, read on the forward strand.
ACGTCCTCGCCCTGCTGCTCGGCGTTGATCTTGGTCGGGCAGGGGCGGTTCATCAGCGGCTGCCAGGGCTCGCCGTCGTACTCGGCGCGAGCCATCGCCTCGGCGGTGCTGCCGCGCGTGGCGGGGAACGTCTCGGCCGTGACGGTGAGGCCGGCGCGGGTGTGGGTCGGCTGCGAGTCCTCGTCGACCTCGGCGCTGCAGCGCACCTCGCCGATACCGGTCTGCTTGAGCTCGACCGTGCCGGGGAACAGCGCGCTGACGTCGCCCAGCCGCGCGCACAGGTCGGACGGCAGGCGGCGCGCGACCGGGAGGTCCTCCGGTTTCTGGGTCTTGCCGGCCGCGAGTCCGATCCCGAACCCGGCGAGGCCGGCGACGCCCGCCGCGATGCCCACGTTTCTGATCAGGGTGCGTGGCTGCATGCTCACGGAGCCTAGACGGACCCGGGGTCCGCCCGGTTCCATCGAATTTCGACATAGTTGTCGCTGGCAACAGGTGGGTGAGAGGTCAGGTTTTCCAGGCGTACCGGCGCTCGGGCCGTCCCGCCGCGCCGTACCGCAACGAGACTTCCGCCCGGCCGGTCGCGCAGAAGTGCTCGAGGTAGCGGCGGGCGCTGACCCGGGAGATGCCGACCAGTTGCGCGCACTCGGCGGCGGACACGTCACCGCCCGCCTCGCGCAGCGCGGCCGCGACCAGGTCGGCGGTCTCCGGGCTGAGGCCCTTCGGCAGCCGCGCCGCGGCGCCGCCGGCCCGGCCGAGCGCGCGGTCGACGTCGGCCTGGCTGGTGACGGTGTCCGGCACACTGGCCCGTCGTACGGCGTAGTCCTCCAGCCGCGACTTCAGGTCCTCGAACCCGAAGGGCTTGAGCAGGTAGTTGACGACCCCGCGCCGCACCGCGCCCCGGACGGCCTCGGCCTCCCGGGCGGCGGTGATGACCAGTACGTCGCAGTCATGGCCGGACGCCCGCATCCGGGTGATCAGGTCGAGCCCGAACACGTCGGGCAGGTAGAGGTCGAGCAGCATCAGGTCGGGTTTCAGGTCGGCGACCGCGGCCAGCGCCTGCTCGCCGGTGTGCGCGGTGCCGACCACGCGGAACCCGTCGATGCGCTCGACGAACCCGCGGTGGATCCGCGCCACCATGAAGTCGTCGTCGACCACCAGGACGTCGATCACCGGGCGCCCTCCGGGATCGCGCCGAGCGACATCCGGGCGGTGAAGACCGCGCCGTCCTCGGTGTTCGTGACCGCCACCTCGCCGCCGCGCCGCCGGCACACCAGCCGGGTCAGCGCCAGCCCGATCCCGCGCTCGCCGCCCGCGGCGGCCTTGGTGGTGTACCCGTGCGCGAACACCTCCTGCGCCAGCTCCGGCGCCACGCCGGGCCCGGAGTCCCGGACGACGATCTCCACGCTGGACGCGTCCTGCCGCAGCTCGACCTCGACCCAGGGCGGCGACAAGGGTGTGCCCGACCCGGCGGCCGCGTCGACCGCGTTGTCGACCAGGTTGCCGACCACGGTCGCGACGTCGGCGGCGACCTCCGGGGCGAGCCGCTCCAGCGAGGTGCGCTCGGAGATCCGCAGCTCCACCCGGCGCTCGGCCGCGAGCGAGGACTTGGCCATCAGCAACGCGGCCACCGCGGTGTCGTGCACCCGCTGCGTGACGGTGAGGTCGAGCGACTCGCGGTGCCGGTTCAGCGCGTCGATGTAGGCCACCACCTCGTCGTACTGTCCGAGCTGGATCAGGCCGGTGATGGTATGCAGCTGGTTGGCGAACTCGTGTGCCTGCGCACGCAGCAGCTCCGTCGAGCTGCGGAACTCGCCGAGCTCGCGCTCCAGCTGGGCCAGCTCCGTGCGGTCCCGCAGCGTCGTGACCGAGCCGAGCGGGCGGCCGTCCTTGGTGACGTCCATCCGGTTCATCACCAGTACCCGGCCGCGCCGTACGACGACCGCGTCGCGGGCCTCGGTGTGCTCTCCGGCCAGGATCTCGCGCAGCCGGCCCTCGATGCCGAGGTCGGCCAGGCTGCGGCCGACCGCGTCCTCGGGCAGGTCGAGCAGCCGCCGGCCGACCTCGTTCACCAGCGTCACCCGCAGCTGCGGGTCGAGCGCGACCACGCCTTCGGCGAGGCCGTAGAGCATCGCCTCGCGGTGCTCGGCCAGGCCGGCGATCTCGCGCGGCTCCAGGCCGAGGGTCTGCCGCTTGATCCGCCGCGCCAGCAGCCACGACCCGAGCAGCCCGAGCACGCAGGCGGTGCCCAGATAGATCAAGAGGTACGACGACGCGCCCCGCAGCCGCTTCCACACCGACGGCGAGGTCTCCCCGACCATGACGGTGCCGAGCAGCTTGCCGACGTTCCCGGGTGAGGTGGCCGTGGGCAGCTCGGCGCCGATCACCGGGACCTGCGCGACCAGCTGGCGGCGGCGGTCCACGTCGAGGGTGCCCGACCAGCCGCGGGCGGCGTCGGGATCGCCGTACGTCATCCGGGAGCCGACCAGAGTCGGGTTCGTGGACGCGACGACGACACCGCGCATGTCCGCCACCGATACCGTCGAGACGCCGGACTGCGTCTGCGCCGTGATCACCGCCTGCGTGACCGACTCGCCCGGTGTCGTCGTGGCCAGCCGGTCCCGCAGCAGCGGGTTGGTGGCGAGCTGCTCGGCGAGGGCGGTGACGCGGCGGCCCTCGACGCGGTTGAAGGTGGCGGCGGACTGGGCCAGCGACACGGCGGCGACGGCGACCAGCACGACGACCACGATCGCCAGCTGGAGCACCAGCAGCTGACCCGCCAGGGTCGGCCGGCGCCGCGTCTTCATGACCACAATGAACACAACCTCCGCTGCTGACACAACGCAGACACCGGGTCCGCGCCGGGGACACGATCATCGCGCCGAACTCCACCGACGCGAAAGAGAACCACGATGAGATCACGGACCTCAGTACTGCTCGCGGCCGCCGCCGCGGTGTCCATGCTCGCGGTGAGCGCCTGCGGAGCGACAGCCGACAAGGGCTCCGATGCCGGCAGCAACGACGGCAAGCCGGTCACCGGGCTTCGGCTGATGGTGCCGAACACGGCCGGCGGCGGGTACGACACCACCGCCCGGACCGCGGCCAAGGTGATGGAGGACGCCAAGATCGCGTCCGGCATCCAGGTGTTCAACCTGCCCGGTGCGGGCGGCACGGTGGGCCTGCAGCGCACCGTGAACGAGAAGGGCAACGGCAAGCTCGCGATGCAGATGGGGCTCGGCGTCGTCGGGGCGTCGTACACCTCGAAGTCGAAGGCGACGCTGACCCAGACCACGCCGATCGCCAAGCTGATCGAGGAGGCCGGCGCGATCGTCGTACCGAAGAACTCGCCGTACAAGACGATCACCGACCTGGTGAACGCGTGGAAGGCGAACCCGAAGGGCCTCGCGGTCGGCGGCGGCTCGTCGCCAGGCGGCCCGGACCACCTGCTGCCGATGCAGCTGGCGAAGACCGTCGGGATCGACCCGAAGCAGGTCAACTACGTCTCGTACGACGGCGGCGGTGAGCTCCTTCCGGCGCTGCTGGGCAGCAAGATCGCGTTCGGGGCCAGCGGGTTCGGGGAGTTCCTGGACCAGGTCGAGAGTGGTCAGGTGCGAGTGCTGGCGGTGACCAGCGCGGAGCCGATCGAGGCGCTGAAGGACGTGCCGACGCTGAAGTCGTCCGGGATCGACCTGGTGTTCACGAACTGGCGCGGGATCGTCGCGCCGCCGGAGATCAGCGACGCCGACAAGCAGGTCTGGATCGACGCGCTGACGAAGATGCACGACTCCGAGCAGTGGAAGGCCGAGCTGGTCAAGCACGGCTGGACCGACGCGTTCGTCACCGGTGACGAGTTCGGCACCTTCCTGGGCGAGCAGGACAAGGCCGTGGCCGACATCCTGTCGCAGCTGGGGCTGGCGTCGTGACCACGCAAGACACGACCCGGGGCGGGGACCGCGCACAGTACGCTGTGTGCGCGTTCCTCGCCCTGGTGGGCGCGGCGGTGATCGTCGACGCGTCCCGGATCGCACATGTTGCTACCAGCAACGATCCGGTCGGGCCGAAGCCGGTCCCGATCGTGCTCGGGGTGCTGCTGCTGGTGGTCGCCGCGCTGTACGCGATGGATGTCGCCCGGGGCGGCGAGGGTGAGGCCGAGGCCGGTGAGGACATCGACCTGACCCACCCGATCGACTGGCGCACGGTGCTGCTGCTGATCGCGGCGTTCGCGGTGAACGCGGTGCTGATCGAGCCGGCCGGCTGGGTGATCAGCGGGGCGGTGCTGTTCTGGGGCTCGGCGTTCGCGCTGGGCAGCCGGCACCACGTCCGCAACCTGGTGATCGCGGTGGCGTTGTCGCTGGTGACGTTCTACGCCTTCGCGATCGGGCTCGGCGTGAACCTGCCGGCCGGAGTGCTGCAAGGGATTCTGTGATGGACAACCTGGTCAATCTGGTCAACGGCTTCGGCGACGTGCTGACGCCGATGAACCTGCTGCTCGCGCTGGTCGGCGTCACGATCGGTACGGCGGTCGGCGTGCTGCCGGGCATCGGGCCGGCGATGACGGTGGCCCTGCTGCTGCCGGTGACGTACGGGATGGACCCGACGCAGGCGTTCATCATGTTCGCCGGCATCTTCTACGGCGGGATGTACGGCGGGTCGACGACGTCGATCCTGCTGAACACGCCGGGGGAGTCGTCCTCGGTGGTGACCGCGATCGAGGGCAACAAGATGGCCAAGGCCGGCCGGGCCGCGCAGGCCCTGGCGACCGCCGCGATCGGGTCGTTCGTGGCCGGCACGATCGGCACCGTGCTGCTCGCGCTGCTGGCGCCGCAGGTGGTGAAGTTCGCGATCAGCCTGGGCGCGCCGGACTACCTGGCGATCATGCTGCTGGCGTTCGTGGGCGCCTCGGCGGTGCTCGGGTCCTCGCGCGTGCGCGGGTTCGCGGCGCTGCTGCTCGGGCTGGTGATCGGGCTGGTCGGGATCGACAAGGTGACCGGGCAGCAGCGGCTGACCCTCGGCATCCCACAGCTGGCCGACGGGATCGACGTGGTCGTGGTCGCGGTCGGCATCTTCGCCGTCGGTGAGGCGCTCTGGGTGGCCGCGCACCTGCGGCGCAAGTCCGGTGACGTGATCCCTGTCGGGCGGCCGTGGATGGGCCGGTCGGACTGGCGGCGGTCGTGGAGGCCGTGGCTGCGCGGGACGGCCTTCGGGTTCCCGTTCGGCGCGCTGCCGGCCGGTGGCGCGGAGATCCCGACGTTCCTGTCGTACGCGACGGAGAAGAAGCTGACCAAGCACCCGGAGGAGTTCGGCCGCGGCGCGATCGAGGGTGTGGCCGGGCCGGAGGCGGCGAACAACGCATCGGCCGCCGGGACGCTGGTGCCGATGCTGGCACTGGGGTTGCCGACCAACGCGACCTCCGCGGTGATGCTCGCGGCGTTCACGTCGTACGGGATCCAGCCGGGGCCGCTGCTGTTCCAGCGCGAGTCGAAGCTGGTGTGGGCGCTGATCGCCAGCCTGTTCGTCGGCAACCTGCTGCTGTTGCTGCTGAACCTGCCGCTGGCGCCGGCGTGGGCGAAGCTGCTGCAGATCCCGCGGCCCTATCTGTACGCCGGGATCCTGTTCTTCGCCTCGATGGGCGCCTACGCGGTGAACGCGCAGCCACTGGACCTGCTGCTCCTGCTGGTGCTCGGGCTGCTCGGGTTCGGGATGCGCCGGTTCGGGCTGCCGGTGCTGCCGCTGATCATCGGCGTCATCCTCGGCCCGATCGCGGAACGGCAGGCCAGGATGTCACTGCAGCTGTCCGGCGGCGACGCGTCCGGTCTGGTCGGCGGACCGGTGTCGTACGTGATCTACGCGGTGATCGTGGTGCTCATCGCCTGGCCGCTGCTGCGGCGGTTCGTCGTACGACGGAAGTCCGACCGGGTGCTCACCCCGACCGGGTAGCGAACTCTGCGACGTGCGGTCTCCCTCACCCCTCCGGCCGCACGTCGCAGGGCAGTCCTGTGTCGCGCGGCCGGCTCAGCGTTGCCGCAGGTAGCGTGCGGCACTGTGACGACGTTTCCTTCTGTGGTCCTGGGGCGGCCCGAGGACGGTGAGATCCTGGAGCTGCCGTTCGGGGTGTTCACCGTGCGGATCTCCGCTGAGCAGACCGGCGGCCAGCTGTCGGTGGTGGAGTCGGTCCTGCAGCCGGGCGCGGTCGGCGCGGCGCCGCACGTGCACCACGGGCACGAGGAGTACTTCCTGATCACCGCCGGCGAGGTGACGTTCGACCTGGAGTCCTCGGTCGAGACGGTAGGTGCGGGTGGCGCGGTCGCGGTGCCGCGGGGAAGGCCGCACGGGTTCCGGAACGCGGGGCCGGAGCCGGCCCGGATCCTGGGACTGTTCACGCCGGGCGGGTACGAGAACTACTTCCGTGAGGTGGCCGCTGTGGCCGCGTCCGGGGGTGAAGTGACGCCTCAGCTGCTGTCCGAACTGCGCGCCAAGCAGCAGACGACCTCCTGGCCGTGAGGCGTCGTACGGCGCGCTGCGTGGGGGTGGTTCTGGTGGGCGGAGGCCGATTCGCTCGGGGCAGGGGTGGACGTGTATTCTTACTCGGCGTTGCCCACCGGCGCTCGTAGCTCAACGGATAGAGCATCTGACTACGGATCAGAAGGTTGGGGGTTCGAATCCCTCCGAGCGCGCCAGCACTGACCAGGAGTTACTACGGTCAGTCACCGCGTAGCCGAGGCGTCTGTCAATGGATCTGTCAATGCGTACGATCCGCGTATAGCCGGAAGACGCCGGAGCGGAGCAGGGCGCGAGCGCGGGTATGTGCGTAAGCGCGGAGGGTCCTACCAGGTCTTGGTGTACGCCGGCGTCGACCCAGTCACGGGCAAGCACTCGTACCTGAACGAGTCGACTACCGACGCGAAGAAGATTCCTGAGATCAGACTCGGTTGCTGGCTCGGGTCGACCGGCAGCGCAACGCGGCCACGAGGGCAACGCTTGAGTACACGCTGAACGCGTGGTTCGACGTGCACGAGGTCGAGGAGATGACGCTAGTCGGCTACCGATGGCTCGCCG
>DASXRB010000489.1:0-3971 GCA_036506875.1 Kribbellaceae bacterium
CCGAACCTGACGTTCACCGTCGGCGGCGGCTGGGAACCCGAGAGCTGGTACTACGCGCAGACCAACCCCGGGGTATGGACCGTCTCGTTCCCGCTCGACCGGGCGTACACGGGCACCGCGTACCTCACGGTGTCCACCGCGATGCAGCAAGGCGGCCGGCCGACTGTCGCCGTCAACGGCAACACGGCTGACATCACCGGATCGCTGCCGTCCAACAACGACTCGACGATCGCGCGCCAGGCCGACCGCAGCGGCTTCCCCCGGCTGTCCACGCTGTCGTTCCCCGCTTCGCTGCTCGTGGCCGGCGCGAACACCGTGACGTTCACGCACGGCTCGGCGAGTGCGGCGGGCAGCGGACCGGGATGGGACACCCTCGTCCTCGAAGTGGACGAGGGTGCGCCGCCGGCCGCCGCGCAGCTGGCCGGCAGCGCGGTGCTCGTGGCGAACGACGCGAGCAGCGCGACCTGGCGGCTCACCGTCACGAACACCGGAACGGGTGCGGCGAACGACGTCCGGCTGAACGCGGTCGTCTGGCGTGATCCGCGCCGTGCCGGATCCGATCCCGCGCTGGCCGTCGCGGGACGCGATCCGAACAAGTTCCCGGTCCCGGTCGCCGCTGCGATCCCGCCCGGCGGATCCGCCACGGCCGAGGTGACGGTCGACGCCGCGCAGGGCGGCGCCGCCTCCGACGTCCTCATCCAGTTCAGTGCAAACGGGGGGCGGGCGCGCGGGATCGCGGCCGCCATGCGACAGCCGTAACCAGCAACCATCGGAGACGTCCCAATGCCCCAAGTCAGCCGCCGTAACTTCCTCGCCGGTGCGTCCGTGGCCGCGGCCGCCGTCGCGCTCGCCCCCGGCCGCACCGCCTCGGCAGCGCCGAGCGCCCAGGCAGCCGACGGCGTCGACCTGCGCTGGCTGGACGGCAAGCCCACAGCCACCACAGGCGCGACCTGGGGCGTCCCGTGGCCGAGAGGGCAGTTGCCGAAGGACAGCACGTTCGCGCTGCAGGCCGACGACGGCAGCGCGGTCGCCGTGCAGTCGTGGCCGCTGGCGTACTGGCCGGACGCCACGCTGAAGTGGACGGGCCACGCGGTCGGCTCGTCCGCGCTGGCGGCCGGGTTCCGGCTCGCCCCGGGCACGCCGGCGGCGCCGCCGACGCCAGTCACCGCCACCCGCAGCGGTTCGGAGGTGCGGCTGGCCAACGGCGTGGTCGACGTCCGGCTCGCCACGTCCGGCAACATCGTGATCCGCTCGATCTCGCGCGGCGCGCGCACGACGGCGCAGAACGGCCGGCTCGTGCTGCAGCTGCAGAACCGTCCGGACGACGACAGCTCGGCGACCCAGACGTCGTGGGCCGGCGTCATCGACGGCGTCGACATCGAGCAGTCCGGCCCGGTGCGCGCCGTGGTGAAGGTGACCGGCCGGTACCGCGTCAACGGCGGGTCGAGCGGCCGCGCGATCCTGCCGTGGACGCTGCGCGTGTACCTCGGTGCAGGCGACGAGTCGATCCGGCTGGCGCACGGCTTCATCTGGGACGCCGACGCCGAGCACGACTTCGTCCGCGGGCTGGGCCTCGAGCTCGCGGTGCCGATGACGGACGAGGCGCACAACCGGCACGTCCGCTTCGGCACCGCGTCCGGTGGCATCTGGGGTGAGCCGGTGCGCGTGCTGACCGGGCTGCGGCGAGACCCCGGCGCCGCGGTGCGTGCCGCGCAGGTCGCAGGCGTCGCGACGCCGCCGGTGTCGCAGTGGTCGGCCCAGGTGCAGGCCGGCTACCAGGACCTCGCGCTGTGGAACGACTTCACGATCTTCCAGGAATCCCCGGACCACTTCTCGGTGTGGAAGCGCACGACGTCCGAGGGCAGCTGGCTCAAGCACGCCGGTCACGGCAGTCGCGCCTCGGGCTTCGGGTACGTCGGCGGGGTGAGCGGCGGATTGGGCGTCGGCATAAGGGACTTCTGGCAGCGCTTCCCGCGCTCCCTCGACGTCCGCGCCGCCAGCACCGACAGCGCCACCGTCACGTTGTGGTCGTGGTCGCCGCTCGGCGGGGCGATGGATCTGCGCCACTACGACACGGTGGCGCACGGGCTGGATCTGTCCTACGAGGACGTCCAGGAAGGATTCTCGACACCGCAGGGCGTGGCCCGCTCGACCGACATGCAGCTGTGGGCGTTCGAGGCGACGCCGTCGCGCGACACGATCACCGCGCTGTCGACCACGCTCACCGCACAGCCGCAGATTGTCGCGCCGGCGGCCTGGTATTACGGCGCGGGCGTCTTCGGACGGTGGAGCCTGCCCGACCGCAGCACGTCCGCGCGCGCCACGCTCGAGGACTCCATCGCGCGCGACGTCACGTTCTACCGCGGCCAGGTCGACGAGCGCGAGTGGTACGGCTTCTGGCACTACGGCGACGTCATGCACACCTATGACAGCGACCGGCACACTTGGCGCTACGACGTTGGCGGCTTCGCCTGGGACAACGCCGAGCTCGGCACGGACGCCATGCTCTGGTACGCGTTCCTGCGGTCGGGCGACCCTGCCACGTTCCGCCTTGCTCGGGCGATGACCCAGCACGTCAGCGAGGTCGACGTCCATCACATCGGGCGCTTCGCCGGGCTGGGTTCGCGGCACAACGTCATGCACTGGGGCGACGGCGCGAAGGAGGCACGGGTCAGCGAGTCGTTCACCAAGCGGTTCTCCTACTACCTGACCGCGGACGAGTGGCAGGGCGACCTCATGCACAGCTCGCTGCAGGTCGACCAGACGCTGCTGAGCATCGACCCGCTGCGCGAGGTGCTGCCGCCGCAGACGATCGCGCCGGCCCGCGTCCGGATCGGGCCCGACTGGTACGCGCTCGTCAGCAACTGGCTGACCGAGTGGGAACGTACCGGCGACACGAAGTGGCGCGACCTCATCGTCACCGGCATGCGCGATATCGCCGCGCTGCCCGCCGGGCTGTTCACCGGCGAGGCCGGCGGCGCAGTCGGCTTCGACCCGGCGACCGGGCACATCGTCAACTTCAACAAGGGCGATTTCACCGGCGGCTACAACCTCGCGATGGCCTTCCTCGGCGAGCAGATCCTGTGGGAGACGCTCGATCTGGTGGACGTCCCGGAGTTCCGGCAGACGCTGCTGGACTTCTGCCGCTACGCCCAGGCGCCGCCTGCGGAGAGGATCGCCCGCTACGGCCGCGACTTCAACCCGCAGGTGTTCGGGACGATCTACTCGCGGATGACGGCCTGGGCCGGCGAGCAGCTCGGCGACGCGACGATCCGGCAGCGCGGCTGGGCCGCGTTCCTGAACGATCCGGCCGGGCGGCCGTGGCCTGCTGCGGTGCAGGTCGGGGGCACTGCGGTTGCCGAGCCCGTCGACGAGATCCCGTTGCACGACTTCGGCACGAACGACGCGGCGCAACGTGGCCTCGCGATCATCTTCCTGCTCGAGATCGCCCCGGCGGAGGCGCCATGAGACTCGTACTCGCCGCGGCGATCGCCGCCGCGTTCCTCGCGCCGGTCGCCGCGGTCGCCGAACCGTTGCCAGGGCTGCCGTCCGGATGCACCCCCGAGCTGGTCTGCTCGTTCGACGTGCCGCCTGGCGAGTACGAGGTGCAGGTCGCCCTGGGCAGCCGCACCGCGGCGGCCGACACCGGCGTGCAGGTCGAGGCGCGCCGGGTTGCGCTCGCCCCGGTGGCGACGGCCCCGGGGCAGGTCATCGTCCGCTCCATGACGGTCGACGTACGCACCCCGGAGAGCATGCCGGACGGGCAGGAAGGCCCGGGCACGCCGGGCCTGCAGATCTACCTGACGGGCAACGCGCCGGCGCTGGCCGGTATCCAGGTGCTGCCATTGCCGCACACTCCGCGGCTGTGCGTGATCAGCGACTCGACGGCCGCCGACTGGCTGGTCGGGCCGAAACGTGGCTGGGCGCAGGCGCTGCCGCAGGACTTCCGCGCCGGCATCAGCGTGGCGAAC
>DASXRB010000490.1:0-3005 GCA_036506875.1 Kribbellaceae bacterium
CTCGATCAACCCGAACCGCATGTCGTCCGGCAGCCCGCCGACGTTGTGGTGCGACTTGATGTTCGCGGTCCCGGTGCCGCCACCGGACTCCACCACGTCGGGATACAACGTGCCCTGGACCAGGAACTCGATGTGCCGCTCGGCGTCCAGCTCCCGCGCCGCCGCCTCGAAGGTGCGGATGAACTCACGCCCGATGATCTTGCGCTTCTGCTCCGGATCCGTGACACCGGCGAGCTCTCCGAGGAACTGGTCCGAGGCATCCACCACCTCGAGCCGGATCCCGGTCGCGGCGACGTAGTCCTTCTCGACCTGCTCGGACTCCCCGGCCCGCTGCAGGCCGTGGTCGACGTACACACAGGTCAGCTGGTCGCCGACCGCCTTGTGCACCAGTGCCGCGGCGACCGCGGAGTCGACGCCGCCGGACAGCGCGCACAGCACCTGCTTGTCGCCGACCTGCTCGCGGATCAGCGCGACCTGCTCGTCGACCACGTTGCTGGTGGTCCAGTCGCCGGTGCAGCCGGCGATGTCGTAGAGGAAGTGCTCCAGCACCTGCTGCCCGGCCTGCGAGTGCAGCACCTCGGGGTGCCACTGGACACCCGCGAACCGCCGCTCCAGGTCCTCGAACGCCGCCACCGGCGCTCCCTCGGACCCCGCCAGCACCGCGAACCCGGCCGGCGCGGAGTAGACCGCGTCCCCGTGCGACATCCACACGTTGAGGTCCTCGGGCAGCCCGTCGAGCAGCGTGCCCGCCGAACCCACCGTGACCGCGGTCCGGCCGAACTCCCGCAGTCCGGTACGACGGACCTCGCCGCCCAGCGTCAGCGCCATCGCCTGGAAGCCGTAGCAGATCCCGAACGCCGGCACCCCGGACTCGAACAGAGCGGAGTCCACGTGCGGCGCGCCGTCGGCGTACACCGACTGCGGTCCGCCGGACAGGATGATCGCCTTCGGCTGCTTGGCCAGCATCTCGGCGACCGGCATCGAGTGCGGCACGATCTCGGAGTAGACCTTCGCCTCGCGCACGCGGCGGGCGATCAGCTGCGCGTACTGCGCCCCGAAGTCGACGACGAGCACGGTGTCATGACGGGGTTCCGTCCGGGGGGAGGTCATGCCGCATCTTATGCGGCGGACGCCGCCGCCCTGACCAGCACCCTGGCGGGCGCTCGGAACGACAGCAGGTCGATCATCGGCGGCTCCGCCTCGGCCGGTACGACGTCCGGCAGCGCGGCCGCCGCGAGCTCGATCGCGACCCGGGTCTCCATCCGGGCCAGCCCGGCCCCGAGGCAGCGGTGGATGCCGATCCCGAAGGCGAGATCCGCGGGCCCGCCGGTGCCGGTCAGCGACAGCAGCACCGGTGACCCGGCCGGCAGCTTCACGTCCCCGACCGCGACCGGCCCGGCCGTCACCCGGCGCCAGGTCGGCACCGACGACACCTCACGCAGCACCTCCTCGACGGCGGCCGAGGCATCGGCCGGCCAGCGGCCGGCGAGCCGGTGGTACGCCGCGGAGATCAGCTGCGTGGTCGTCTCCTGCCCGGCGATCAGCAGGAAGTACCCGACCGCGCAGCACTCCTCGTCGGTGAGCCCCAGCCCGGCCAGCACGCTGAACAGGTCCGCGCCCGGCGATCGTCGTACCGCCTCGACCCGCGTCCGCAGCCAGGCGTAGAACTCCGCGGCGGTCCGCGCCAGCTCCCGCTGCCGTGCCGGGTCCGGCCACCCCCAGAACAGCTCCAGCGAGTCCAGGCTCCACCGCTTCAGCGCCGGTACGTCGACGGCCTCCAGGCCGAGCAGGTCCAGCACCACCAGGGCCGGTACGTCGGCCGCCACGGTCCGGACCAGGTCGACCGTCGCGCCGGCGGCCAGCGAGCGTCGTACCGTCTCCAGCCGCGCGGCGGTCAGCTCCCGCGTCCGCGGCTCCGCGGCCGCCACCCGGGCCGGGCTGAAGAACCGCGCCACCGCCGCCCGGATCGCGCGGTGCGACGAGCCGCCGTTGTTCGCCAGCGTCGGCGGCAGCGCGAAGCCCACCGACGACAGGATCCGCAGCGCCGCGACCGACAGCGGCGTGTGCGCCAGCACCGCGTTGTCCGGCCGGAACACCTCCGGGTCGAGCAGTACGTCGCGCACCTCGCCCGGGTCCGCGACCACCCACATCCCCAGCTCCTCGTCGTACCGCGCCGGGCACCCGCTCACAGCGTGAACCAGCCCGGTGCCGCCGCCCGGAACGCGTCCGGCTCCAGCGCACCCGCACCGGCCGGCACCCGCCCGATCACCGGCACGCCGGTCACCTCGGGCAGGTCCTCCAGGTTGCACCGCTCGGCGAGATCCGGCTCGGCCGGCCACGCCCCGATCACCAGCCCGGCCACCGGCACGCGCGCGGTGCGCAGCGCGGCGCAGGTCAGCCTGCTGTGGTTCAGCGTCCCGAGCCCGGACCGGGCGACCACCACCGCGGCGTGCGGGAGCTCCAGCTCCTCGGACAGGTCGAGCAGCGTCCCGCCGTCGTTGTCCAGCCCGACCAGCAGCCCGCCGGCGCCCTCGACGACGACCGCGTCGTACTCGTCCGCCAGCTTGCGCACGGTCGCCGCGTGCTCCGCACACGACGGCAGGTCGACGCCACGCAGCCGGGCCGCGGTCGTCGGGTTCAGCGGGTCCTCGACCCGCGCGCCCTCGAAGACGTCGGCCGGCCGGGCCAGCCGCCGGACCTCGTCGGCGTCGGCCGGCAGCCCGGCCTGCACCGGCTTGAGCACGGCGACCGAGCCGCGGGCCGCGAGCGTCACCGCCAGCGCGGCCGTCACGACGGTCTTGCCCACGCCGGTGTCGGTGCCGGTCACCAGCAGCACCGGCGGCAGCGCGGTCACGCGGCACTCTCCACGGCGTGCGCCAGCACCTCGCAGGCGCGCTCCAGCTCGGCGCCGGCGAGCGTCGCCCGCGCCGTCACCCGCAGCCGGCTGACGTCGTCGGGCACCGACGGCGGCCGGAACGCGCCGACCCGCACGCCGTGCCGCGCGC
>DASXRB010000491.1:0-15023 GCA_036506875.1 Kribbellaceae bacterium
CTGTTCGGACAGGCCGCCGCGCTGGTCGGCCTGGGCGAGCAGGTCGAGGTTGGTCCGGATGCTGGTCAGCGGCGTACGCAGCTCGTGCCCGGCGTCGCCGACCAGCCGGCGCTGCCGTTCCTGCGACTGCGCCAGCGCGCCTAGCATCGCGTTGAACGCCTGCGACAGCCGGGCGATCTCGTCGTTGCCGACGACCGGGATCGGTTCCAGCCGGCCGGTGCGCGCGATCTGCTCGGCCGCGCTGGTGAGCTCGGCGACCGGCCGCAGGCCGGACCGCGCGATCGCGTTGCCGGCCAGCGCCGCGCCGAGCACGCCGAGCGCCCCGACCGCCCACAGCACCACGCCGAGGTTGTGCAGCGTCCGGTTCGTCGGCGCCAGCGACTGCGCCAGCACGAACCCGCGCGTGACATCCTCCTGCAGCACCTGCACCGCCACGACCCGGTACGGATGGCCGCTGACGTTCACCGTGCGGACCGACTCCGGCGAGTCATGCGCCGCGACCGCCGCCTCGGCGTTTCCGATCGGCGGCACGCCCGCCCGGCTGGAGGTGTAAACCCTCACGCTCCCGTCGACCGGGGAGACGTCCAACAGCGCGATGCGCACGTCCGCGGCGCCGAGCGCGCTGGCGGGCACCCGCAGGATCTGGTCCGGATCGGTGAGCACGTCCTGGCCGGCCGCGCTGTGCGCGCGGTCGAGCAGGTTGCCGTCGAGGTTGCTGTACATCTGCTGCCGCACGGTCAGGTACGCCGCCAGGCTGACCAAGGCCACCGCCAGGCCGCCCGCGACGGCGGCCAGCAGGGTCACCCGCGCGTGAAGGCTGAGCTTCTCGCTCAGCCAGCCGCGCGGCAGCCGCACCGCCCGGCCGAACCGCCCGGCATCGGCACTCTCACTGCCAGCGGCAACAGGGCCCGGACCCGTCACGGCGGGGTGTCCCTCAGCACGTAGCCGATCCCGCGCACGGTGTGGATCAGCCGCGGCAACCCGTTGATCTCGGTCTTGCGGCGCAGGTACCCGATGTAGACCTCGAGCGAGTTCGCCGTGGTCGGGAAGTCGTACCCCCACACCGCGTCCAGGATCACCGCCCGCTCCAGCACCCGGCGCGGGTTGCGCAGCAGCAGCTCCAGCAGCGAGAACTCGGTGCGGGTCAGCGTGATCGGCGTGTCCCCGCGTCGTACCTCGTGGGCGTCGACGTCCATCACCAGGTCGGCGTACTGGAGCACCTCGCCGCGGCTGGCCCCGTCGGCCGTGGAGGCGGTACGACGCAGCAGCGCGCGCAGCCGGGCGAGCAGCTCCTCCAGCGCGAACGGCTTGGTCAGGTAGTCGTCGGCGCCGGCGTCCAGCCCGTCCACCCGGTCGGCGATCGCGTCCCGGGCGGTGAGCACCAGGATCGGCACGTTGTTGCCCGCGGCGCGCAACGACCGGGTCGCCTCGAGGCCGTCCAGCCGGGGCATCATCACGTCCATCACCACGGCGTCCGGGTCGGCCCTGCCGATCACCGCCAGCGCCTCGGCGCCGTCGGCCGCGGTCACGACCTCGAACTCGTTGAACTCCAGCGAACGGCGCAGCGAGTCCCGCACCGCCCGGTCGTCGTCGACCACCAGCACCCGCATCGGATCTCTCCTGTCCCCGCGAACTCCTTCGCACGAGACTAGGCCGCGCGGCCAAGAGGAACCTGAGAACACGCGGCCCGGTTACGGCACCACCACCGGGCACGCCGTCGAGCCGCTCGTCGTACAGGTGATCCGGCCCTGGATCGCCGGGTCGACCGGGCTGTTCGCGGCGACGTGGTCGGCCACCACCTGGTCCATGACGTCCCTCGTGGTCGCGCGGGAGAAGAAGTCCGGGTACCCGTCGCCGCCGGTGGTCATGAAGTCGTTCTCCGCGATCGCGTACGTCGAGGCCGCGGTCAGGTCCACCGGGGCGCCGGTGCACGAACCGTCCGCGGCCTGCCGGACCGCCGAGGTGACCCGGGACCCGGCCGGCGCCGAGATGTCGTAGCCGAAGCACAGCCCCGACACCTGCGGGAACCGCCCGGCCACGGCCGGCACCTGCGAGACCCCGTTCTCCAGCATCGTCTTCAGCTCCGCGCCGTTCACCTGCAGCGTGGTGACGACATTCCCGAACGGCAGCACGGTCAGCACCTGGCCGCGGGTGATCAGGTACGGCGGCGGGGTGTACGGCGGGCAGAAGTCGCTCGGGTTGTCCGTGGTCGGGCAGGTCAGCGCGTCGCGCAGGCCACCGGAGTTCGTGATCGCGAAGTCCACGCCGTACGTCAGTCGCATGGCATCGGTGACGATGTTGCCGACCAGCGACTCGCAGGTCCGGCCCGCGCTGTTGCCGCAGGCGTCGGCGCGCGGCACGAACCGGGTCGAGCTGCCGATCACGATGCTGAGGATCGGCGCCAGCTGCGCGTTCAGCTCGTCGATCCGCTGCTGGATCGCGGCGTCGGGGGTGACCCCGATGTCCCACGGCTTGTGGAAGTCGGCGGTCTTGTAGACGACCTTCTTGCTCATGCTGTCCACCACCAGCCGGACCCGGGTGAACCGGATGCCCTTGCTCCGGTTCTCGGTCACCAGCACGCCGTTCGGCCGGGTGGAGACCACCTGGAAGTCGGTGTGGTCGCCGATCACCGCGTCGACGCCGGTGACGTTGTCGGCGAGGTCGACCAGCGGCCCGGTCGGGTTGGTGAGCGTGCCGGCCTCGGCGCCGAGGTGGCCGAACGCGATCACCGTGTTGATGCCCCTGGCCTTGAGCCGGGCGGCCTCGGCGTTCACCGCGGCCGTCGAGTCCGCGACGTGGAACGGCCCGAGCGCGCCGGGCTTCGTCAGCTCGGGGATGTCGTCGTTCGAGAAGCCGACGAAGCCGACCTTCACCCCGCCGTACGTGTCGACGACCGCCGACGGGCTCCACTCGGGCGGGGTCCGGCCGGCGCTGTCGACGATGTTGGCCGACAGGTAGCGGAACTGGGCCAGCGGGATCAGGGTGCTGCGGAGGTAGGCCTCGCCGCGGTCGAAGTTGTGGTTGCCCAGGCCGTCGAAGCCGAAGCCCATCGTGTTCATCAGCTCGATCGTCGGTGTGTCACCGAAGAACGAGGAGATCGGCGGCGTCGCGCCGACCGAGTCGCCGGCGGCGATCGTGATCGACCCGTTGGGCGCCTCGGCGCGGTAGAGGTCGAACCACGGCTTCAGGAACGCCGAACCGCCGATCCCGAACGACGGGTTGGTCGCGCCCGTGCCGGTGACGTTGTCAGCCGTCTCGGCCAGCGGTACCAGCTGGCCGTGGTAGTCGCTGATGTCGAGGACCGTCACCTCCTTGAGCGAGCCCGGCGTCGGCAGCACGTCGTACAGGATCCGGCCGCGCGCGTTCTGCGGCCCGGGGATGCCCATCAGCAGTGCCATCGTCGGCGCCAGGTCGACGGCGCGGACGCCGGCCAGCGGGCTGCGGTGCCGGATTCCCGGCCCCGCCGCCACGAACGTGGCGTGCATGTTGACGTTGTGCGCGATGTCGACCAGGTCCGGCAGGTAGCCGTGCTGGCCGAAGAACTGGCTGAACGCGATCCGCTGGCCCGGGGTCGCCGCGTCGAACTGGTACGGCGGCCGGGTGACCACGACGACGTCACCGCTGCGCGACGGGTGCAGCGAGTCCGAGCCGTCGACGTTGCGCAGCTCCTCCTTCTTGAGGATCTTCAGGACCACCTGCTTTCCGGGGTTGGCCGGGTCGGTCAGGTTCGCGAAGGCCGCGATGATCTGGTTGCGCACGGTCTCGTAGTCGGAGGCCGGGACGGAACCGCCCGGGTCGCGGCCGGCGAGCGAGACGTAGATCTGCGCCGTACCGCCGGCGAAGCACGCCTTCGCCTTCGTGACGCCGCTGGCGGCGGCCCGGCAGTTGCCGTTCTGCTCCGCGCCCTGCAGGCCGGCGTCGGCGAGCACCTTGCCCGCGTTGACCGCGTACCACTGGGCGCCGAAGCCGTGGTCGCTGCCGGCGATCGTCGTCGGGTTGCCGCCGAGCAGCGCCCGCGCACGGCCGAGCTTGCCGTCGGCCTCGTGGTAGGCGCTGCGGATGTAGCCCTCCCGGACCGCGATCCGGTCGTCCTTCACACCGTCGCCGTTGACGTCGTCGTAGTACGGGTTCGCGGCGCCGTCCAGGTCGGTCGGCGTCACCAGCCCCATGAACTGGTGCGAGAACTCGTCGGTGACCGGGTAGCCGACGAGCGCGAGCTGGGTGTCCGGCTGCAGCGTGCCGAGGATGAAGTCCAGGACGGCGTCGCCGTACGCCGCCTCCAGGTCACGGCCCTGCTGGACGTAGGTGTCCTCGTCGATGATCCGGGCCTCGAGCGGGGCGAAGTCGGCCGCGACCGCGGTCGGCACGTTCTCCGCGAGGTACTTCTCCAGCTTGCTCTCACCGGGCCCGCCGGCCGGCAGCGCGTCGCAGGCGGCGGTCGCGCAGGTCGCGATCAACCGCTCCACCGAGGTGAAGTACAGCTTGAACCGCGACAGGTCCGGCGCCAAGCTGATCAGCTTCGTGTAGAAGCCCGCCGTCTGGCCCGCCCGCGCCCCGATCAGGCCGTCGGCGCCGCGCAGCTTGATCTCCTTGAAGTCGCCCTGGGCGAGACCGGTGGCCGCCTGCGCGCCGTCCTTCCCGGCGGCCGACGGCACCAGCAGGACGTGGTCGTACGACGCGACGCCGTCGACCACCGCGTCGTACACGTAGATGTCGTAGAGCCGCGTCGGGTTCACGGCGGCGAAGGTCGTCGCGACCGTCAGCGCGGTCTCCTGCGGCGGCGCCGCCGGGTCCCCGGCGGGCACGCTGCTCCAGCCGCCGGCGGGCGCGAAGGACGCGACCTGGTACGAGATCCCGAAGGAGGCGGCGCCGGCCTGCTCGTCCGGCACCGCCGGCGTGGTCAGCACTCCGCGGGTGGAGAAGAAGTTCGCGAAGTCGACGGTCGGCCCGGCGATCCCGGCCTGCGCGCCACCGACCCACTCGACCTGCGCGACCTTCTTCCCGGCCCGCTCGGCCGCGGCCGCGATGGTGTCGGCCTGCAGCACGCCGGCACCGGAGAAGGACGTCCGGTTGTTGAAGCTGCCCTCACCGACGCGGTGGAAGGTGTTGTTGGTCGAGCCGTGCTCGCCAGGGTAGGCGCCGGTCGCCATCGTGTACCAGCCGACGCCGGTGTTCGGTGGGAACGCCTGAGTCATGCCGTTGGCGCCGCGGACCCCGGCCGCCATCATCGCGGAATACACCGGCATCGCGCCGGCCGCGGCGTACTTCTCCATCAGGTCCGGGCGCATCCCGTCGGAGGAGAACATCAGTGCGCGTTGCGCGGCCCCGACCCCGGAGGACGACGCGGCCGCTCCCAGGCCGGCGGCCTGCGGGACGACTCCCAGCGCGGCTCCGGCACACAGCACGGACACGACGGACAGCAGACGGCGACGGTACATGGTGGCCCCCTTGGCTCCCACACCCCTGGAATGCCCCGACCTACCTGACAGTCACCGCCACCCGGGCCCGGTTGTCAAGACGCGACCACGTCCCCGAGTGGTCTGCATCACTACGCTGAGGGGCGAGTTCGAGAGCCGAAGGGACCAGTCGCATGGCCGCTGAGAAGACCGTCCGCAAAGTCGCCCTGCTCACCGCCGGAGGGCTGGCGCCGTGTCTGTCGTCGGCGGTCGGCGGGCTGATCGAGCGCTACACCGCGGTGGCGCCGGACGTCGGGATCATCGCCTATCGGAACGGCTACCACGGGCTGCTGTCCGGCAACTCGATCGAGGTCACGCCCGAGATCAGGGCGAAGGCACACCTGCTGCACCGGTTCGGCGGCAGCCCGATCGGGAACAGCCGGGTCAAGCTCACCAACGCGGACGACCTGGTCAAGCGCGGGCTGATCGAGGAGGGCCAGGACGCGCTCAAGGTGGCCGCCGACCGGCTGGTCGCCGACGGCGTGGACGTGCTGCACACGATCGGCGGCGACGACACCAACACGACGGCGGCCGACCTGGCCCGCTACCTGCACGAGCACGACTACGACCTCACCGTGGTCGGGTTGCCGAAGACGATCGACAACGACGTGGTCCCCATCCGGCAGAGCCTCGGTGCCTGGACCGCCGCCGAGCAGAGCGCGCTGTTCGCCCGCAACATCATCGCCGAGCAGAGCTCGAACCCGCGGATGCTGGTGATCCACGAGGTGATGGGCCGCAACTGCGGCTGGCTCACCGCCGCCACCGCGCACAACCACCACGAGTGGGTCCGGCAGCAGGAGTGGTGCCCGGAGCTCGGGCTGGACCCGCGGCGCTGGGACGTGCACGCGGTCTACGTACCGGAGCTGGGGCTCGACATCGACGCCGAGGCCGAGCGGCTGCGCGCGATCATGGACGAGACCGACTGCGTCAACATCTTCCTGTCCGAGGGCGCCGGCGTGGCGTCGATCGTGGCCGAGCTGGAGGCCTCGGGCGAGGAGGTGCCGCGGGACCCGTTCGGGCACGTCAAGCTGGACCTCGTCAACCCGGGTCAGTGGTTCGCGAGCCAGTTCGCCGACCAGCTCGGCGCCGAGAAGACGATGGTGCAGAAGAGCGGCTACTTCAGCCGGTCCGCGGCCGCCAACGCCGCCGACCTGGAGCTGATCAAGCGCTGCACCGACCTCGCGGTGGACGTGGCGCTGCGGCGGGAGAGCGGGGTCGTCGGCGAGGACGAGGAGCGCGGCGGCGAGCTGCGCGCGATCGAGTTCGACCGGATCGCCGGCGGCAGGAAGTTCGACCCGTCGGTCGACTGGTTCACCGGTCTGCTGGACGAGATCGGCCAGGCCGCGAAGTAGTCCTGAGGCGTTCCACCCAGGCGTCGGCGGCCTTCTCGATCTGGTCCAGCACCGCGTCGAACTCGGCGTCGTCGCCGTAGTACGGGTCGCTCACGTCGTCGGCGTCGTACGGCGCCACCACGTCGTACGACGTCCCGGCGCGGCGCGCGAGCACGCTGACGTGGCCCGAGTCGAGGCCGAGGACGAGGTCGCGCTCGCCGAACCAGGCGTCCTGGAACTGCCGGGCCACGTGTGAGCTGCCGTCGTACCCGCGCCGGGCGAGCGCGGCCTCGGCGCGGTCGTCCATCGGGCCGCCGACGTGCCAGGACCCGACCGCGGAGCTGCTCACGACCACGTCGTCGATGCCGGCCGCGGCGAGCTTGGCCCGCAGGACCACCTCGGCCATCGGCGACCGGCAGATGTTCCCGGTGCAGACGACCTCGACGTGCCTGGTTCCGGGGGGACTCACCGCTTCTTGGGTTCGAGGCTGTCGGGCAGTACGACGTTGAGCAGCCAGCTGACCAGCGTGATGACCAGCGCGCCCAGCAGCGCCGAGCCGAACCCGGAGACGTGGAAGGGGACGTCCAGCCCGTCGCTGATCCACGATGTCAGCAGCAGCATGAGCGCGTTGATCACGAAGATCAGCAGGCCGAGCGTCAGGATGATGAACGGCAGCGACAGCAGCTTCGCGACCGGCTTCACCACGGCGTTCACCACACCGAAGATCGCGGCGACGATCAGCAGCGTCAGGATCCTCCGTCCGGTCGTCGAGCCCTGCAGCGTGATGCCGCCCACCACCCAGGCGGCGACAGCGAGCGCGACGGCGTTGGCGAGCAACCGGATGACCAGGTTCTTCATGCCGACGATCCTGCCATGCCGATGGCCTCGAGGAGCGACTCCTGAGCCCCGGCCAGGTGTCGCCGCAACTCGGCGACGGCCTCGTCGATGTCGCCGCGCTCCAGCAGGTCGACCAGCAGCTTGTGCGAGGCGACCTGCAGCTCGGCGTCCTGCCGGATCCGGTCCACCCGGGCCAGCGCCAGCCGGGCCTCGCCGGTGATCGTGTCCGCGGTGGCGGTGAGCCGCTCGCTGCCGGTCAGCGCGACGAAGCTGTGGTGGATCGCCAGGTGCGCCTCCGACATCGCCTGCAGGTCCGGGTGGCGGGACTCGGCGATCGCGGTGAATTCCCGCAGCGCTCTGCGGACGCGCTCCCGGGCGTCCTCGCCGGCGTCGTGCCACGCGCGCATCCCGGCCGACTCCAGCACGAACCGGGCCTTGCAGATGTCGGCCACCGCGGACGGCTGCAGGGTCGCGACGCTGACGCCCTTGTTCGGTTCGCGGACCGCCAGGCCCTCGGTGACCAGCATCGCCATCGCCTCGCGGATGGTGCTCCGCGCGACCCCGAGGGCGGCGGCCAGCTGCTGCTCGCGCAGCGGCGTACCGGGCTCCAGGTCGCCCGCGAACAGGGCCGAGCGCAGCGCGTCGGCGACCCGGTCCACGGTGCTCGACCGGTCGACGCGAAGACGCTCGTACATGGGTCGATTGTTCTCCACCCCCGCCTGCTTGTCGCGGACCCCTCCCGCCGCCGCGTGTGTCGGTGCTGTGGACAACCGACCGCCCGGTGAGCCGGTCGTGCGGCATCCTGTACGACGTCCGCCCGCGCCGGCCGCGCTACGGGGACGTCGGAGATGACGAGGAGGGGTGACCGATGAGCCGGCTGATGCAAGTCCTGACCGGCGCCGTGGGGCTGGTCTTCCTGCCGATCATCCTCGCGATCGCCCTGATCTTCGCCACCCTGAGCAGCATCGACCAGGCCGTCGCCTGCACGCCGCCGGACCCGGCTACCGTGTGGGCCTTCCCGGTCGCCGACCACACCCCGAAGGTCAAGTTCTCCGACGACATCCTCGCGCGCCACTACGCCGTCGACTTCGCCGGCAAGGAGGGCGACCCGGTCGTCGCGTCGAAGGCCGGCCGCGTGATCGCGGCCGGCGGCGACACCGTGAAGATCCAGCACACCAGCCCGGCCGAGAACGGTCACCCGAAGGACGACGTCCAGACCTGGTACGTCGGGCTCAAGAACCTCAAGGTCCACACCGGCGAGACCGTCACGACGTCGCAGCAGGTCGGCGAGCTGAACGCCGGCAGCGGTTCCGGCGGGCCCGGCACCGGCAGTGTCGAGCTGCCCGGGCCGCACGTGCACTTCGTCACCTGGATGAACGACCCGGACGAGGGTCACCACGAGCGCGACCCGATGGACTTCCTCGAGGACAAGTCGCAGCCGAACCAGAGCGGCTGCGGCTGCGGCGGCGGGTCGAACGGCCCGCTGGTCGGCAACGACAACCAGCAGAAGGCGTTCAACTTCCTGATCGGCAAGGGGTACACCAAGGAGCAGTCGGCCGGCGTCGTCGGGAACATGATCGTCGAGTCGGTCGGCGTCAACCCGATGGAGAAACAGGGCACGCCGTACGGCGACCATACGTCGTCGGCCGAGGTGCTCGACTACGGCGGCGGCTGGGGGATCGTCCAGTGGACCCCGCCGAGCAAGATGATCAACCCGTCGCGCAACGCGGGTAAGTCGTTCCAGGAGATCGACACGCTGGAGTACCAGCTGGACTTCCTCTGGCGGCAGCTCGAGGGCCAGACGGTGATCCCCGAGGGCGCGGCCGGCCAGGCGCTCAAGGCGGCGACGAGTGTCGAGCAGGCGTCGGACGCGTTCGCCGGCAAGTACGAGCGGTTCCTCGGCCACGAGGACCCGAGCAGCCCGACGTACGACGAGCGCCGCAAGATGGCGCGCGCGGTGCTGCAGAAGTTCGGCGCCGGCGCCCCGGGCACACCCGACGCGGCCGGCGGCTGCCAGGTCACCGGCGAGATCGCGCAGACCGCGCTGAGCCTGGCGTGGGACACCAAGGGCCACGGCATCAACCAGTCCGACGCGAAGCCGACCTACCAGCAGGCGATGCCCAAGTACAACCCGGGCCCCGCGGCCGCGCACAACTACCCGTACAGCGACTGCGGCGTGTTCGTCGCGACCACCGTCCGGATGTCGTTCGACCCGAACTACCAGGAGCGCGGCACGACGCTGCAGATGCAGTACGTGCGCGCCCACCCGGACAAGTACCAGATCATCGAGGACCCGAAGAGCACCGCACAGCTCCAGCCGGGCGACATCATGCTCTCGGACCACCACACGTACATCTACACCGGCGACTACCAGGGCGGGGACGGCAAGTACAACGCCGCGTCGGCGTCCTGGGCCTGCGAGAGCGGGCAGTGCGCGCAGGCCCACGTGCCGCAGGCGTCGACGTGGTACTACGAGTCCGGCTACTGGGCCGTCCGGGCGAAGAAGGGCTGACGCGATGGAACTCGAGGACATCAAGCAGAGCCGCTGGCTGCTGCCCGTCATGGCGGGTGCGCTGCTGCTGGTCGTCGTACTGCTGGTCACGCTGTTCACCGGCGGCGAGGGGACGGCCAGGATCCTCACCCGTTCGGTGCCGGACGACCTCGTCCTGACGATGGACGGGAAGCAGATCGACGCGAACGGCGAGACCGTGATCAAGCCCGGTTCGCACACCCTGGTCGCCAAGCGCAGCGGCTTCGCGGACGAGACCCAGACGTTCACCATCGAGAAGGACCAGACCTACAACGTCACCTTCTTCCTCGACGACAACGGCCCGGAGGGCCGGGAGTGGTACGACAAGCACCCGAACGAGGAGCTCGAGAAGGAGGCGGAGAAGGGCAAGGAGTTCGAGGAGAACGGCAAGAAGCTGAAGGCGAAGTACCCGATCCTCGAGAAGTTGCCGTTCCTCGGCCCGGGATTCGAGATCAACTACGGCCAGTCCCGCCAGCACCCGGACGACCCGCTGACCATCGCGCTCTACATCAAGGTGATCTACCCGGCCGGCAAGCAGATCGCGATCGACTGGCTGAAGTCGAACGGTGTCGAGCCGGGGACCATCGAGATCATCTGGACGTCGTGAACGGCACCGGTTCGTAGCGCCCGGGTTACGAATCCGTGCGGCCCGGCTGCTCCGGTTGACGCCACACCCGTTGGCACCGCACACTTCCTGATTGTCCGACAATCAGGAGATCGGGCGATCTCCGCTAGACGTGTGTGAGGTGGTTCGTGGGTCAGTCGCTGAGGTGGGGACGCCGGTACCTGATGGTGCGCCCGGAGCACTTCCGGGTGGAGTACGTGATCAACCCGTACATGTCGGTGAGCGACCAGCCTGACCCGGCGCTGACGATGCGCCAGTGGGAGGCGCTGCGGGACGCGATCGTCGCGGCCGGCGGCGAGGTCGAGGTACTCGACCAGCGCGAGGACTCGCCCGACATGGTGTACGCGATGAACCTGGGCCTGGCCGACGCGACCGGCCGGGTCGTGCTGTCGCACATGCGCTTCGCGCCCCGCCGCGACGAGGCGCTGAGCTCGGAGCCGTGGTTCACCGAGCACGGCTTCCACGTCGTGCGGACCGGCTCGGGCGGGGTCGGACCGCACTTCGAGTCCGGCGACGCGTTCGCCTTCGGCGACAGCCTGGTGGTCGGGTACGGCCCGCGCACCGACGAGGACGCGCTCAAGCACATCGCCACCGAGTGGGGCATCCGGGTCCGCGGCCTGCGCATCACCCACGAGGGCATGTACCACCTGGACCTGCCGTTCTGCCCGGTCGACAGCACCCACGCGATGGTCTACCCGCCGGCGTTCGACGAGGCCAGCCGGGCCGCGCTGGAGCGGATCGTGCCGGACCCGATCGTGCTCACCGACGAGGAGGCGTTCGCGTTCAGCGCGAACTCGATCGTGGTCGGCGACACGATCCTGATGCCGGCCTGCTCGCTGCGGCTGCAGCGGGTCCTGACCGGCCTCGGCCTGCGCGTCGTGGTCCTCGACCTGTCCGAGTTCCACAAGGGCGGCGGCTCGATCCGCTGCATGACCAACCCGCTGGACTTCGACCTGTCCGGGGCCGCGGTCGCCGGCGGCGAGGTCCACCTCCCGGCCTGACGCCCGCCTGTGGAGAGCCTCGCCGACCAGGGATGCCGCGCCGCGGAGCCGGTATCTAGAGTGAGCCCTATGACGCAGACGCCGCAGTCGCCGACCAGCCCGTCACAGCCGCAGGAGGGAGCCGGGCCGGAGGCGCTGCGGTTCCGGGCGGCGCTCGACGGCATCCCGGCCTACCTGCCGGGCAAGCCGCCGGTGCGGGCCGACGGGCGGCCGGCGTACAAGCTGTCGAGCAACGAGAATCCGTACCCGCCGCTGCCGGGCGTGCTGGAGGCGGCCACCACGGCCGCCGCCCAGATGAACCGCTACCCGGACCTGGCCTCCAGCGCCCTGCTGGACGCGCTGTCGGCGCGGTTCGAGGTGCCGGTGAACCACGTCGCGGTCGCGACCGGCTCGGTGGCGCTGCTGTACCACCTGCTGCAGGCCGGCTGCGAGGCCGGCGACGAGGTCGTCTACGCCTGGCGGTCGTTCGAGGCGTACCCGATCGCGGTGGCGCTGACCGGTGCGACGTCGGTCCGGGTGCCGCTGACCGCCGAGGCCCGGCACGACCTGGACGCGATGGCGGCCGCGGTCACCGACCGGACCAAGGTGGTCCTCGTCTGCACCCCGAACAACCCGACGGGGCCGGCGGTGCGCGGTGACGAGCTGCGCGAGTTGCTGGCCCGGGTGCCTCGCAACGTGATCGTGGTGATCGACGAGGCGTACCGCGAGTTCGTCCGCGACGAGGAGACCGTCGACGGCCTGGACCTGTACCGCGAGCACCCGAACGTCGTGGTGATGCGCACCTTCTCCAAGGCCTACGGGCTGGCCGGCCTGCGGGTCGGGATGGCGGTCGGGCCGGAGCCGGTGGTCTCGGCGATCCGCAAGTGCGCGCTGCCGTTCGGCGTCAGCCACATCGCGCAGCAGGCCGCGATCGCGTCGCTGGCCGCCGAGGACGCGCTGCTGGAGCGGGTGGAGGCCCTGGTCGACGAGCGCCGCCGGGTGGTCGACGCGCTGCACGAGGCGGGCTGGGACGTCGCCGACACGCAGGCGAACTTCGTCTGGATGGCGCTCGGCGAGGACACCACCGCGTTCGCCGCGGCCGCCGAGGCCGAGGGCATCAGCGTCCGGCCGTTCGCCGGCGAGGGCGCCCGCGTGACGATCGGCGAGCCGGAGGCGAACGACCTGTTCCTCGAGGTCGTACGACGCTGGGGCCCGCCGCGGTCGTGAGCCGCACCCTGGTCTGGATCTCCGGCGCCTCGTCGGGAATCGGCGCGGCCCTGGCCGCCACCGTCCCCTATGACGATGCGCTGGTCGTGGACGTCTCCCGCCGGGGCGGTACGCCGGGCACCGAGCATCTCGCCGCGGACCTGGCGGACCCGGCGTCCTGGCCGGTCGTCGCCCGGGACTTCGCCCGGCGGCTGGACGGCTTCACCGGCGACCGCGTGGTGTTCGTGCACAACGCCGGCACGCTGACGCCGATCGGCCCGGCCGGCACGGTCGACCCGGACGCCTACACCCGCAACGTGCTGCTGAACTCGGCCGCGCCGCAGGTGCTCGGTGACGCGTTCCTGCGCGCGGTGGCGAGGCTGGCGTGTGAGCAGCACCTCGTGATGCTGTCGTCGGGGTCGGCCCGGACCGCGTACGAGGGCTGGTCCAGCTACTGCGCCGGCAAGGCCGCGGTCGAGCAGTGGGTCCGGGTCGCGGGCCTGGAGCAGCGCCGGCGCACCCCGGGCTGCCGGGTCGTCGCGGTCGCGCCCGGTGTCGTCGACACCGGCATGCAGGCCCAGATCCGCGCGCTGGACGAGGCCGGCTTCCCGCAGGTCGAGCGGTTCCGCGACCTGCACGACGCCGGCGCGCTCACCGACCCGCGGGACGCGGCACGGCGGATCTGGTCCGTCCTGGACCGGGACCTCGACAACGGTGCCTGCGTCGACGTCCGCACCCTCGGCTGACTACAGGGTTCGTGACGGCGCAGTATGACGTTGTGACAGTTCGCGGTTAAGATGCGAATCGAGTGTCACAAGAACGCGGGTTCGATGGAGAGGACAGGACGCAGGACCGTACGGCGGTACCACGGCGCGCTCGGCATTTCGCGGACGCCACGCCGGATGGGTACGGTGTGCGGCATAACGGCCGTGAACTCGGACTGAGTCGCCAGCCGTTCTCCCTTGGAACACGCGGTCTTGACCTCGAGCCTGACCCGGCTGACGGTGATGTCGGGACCGTGCAACGCCGGCGCGCGGCGATCCCGCGCCCGCCACACGAGGAGTGCATGTGACTGAGTCGCAGACGTCGGGCCAAGTCCCGGCAGAGTCAGCTCCGGGCCTGGCCCCGGAGACGTTCACGCCCGCATCCGCGGCGCCGGCACCGGAGCGGTCCTCCGCCGAGGAGGTCGAGTTCGTCCAGCTGCTGACGCCCGAAGGTGAGCGCGTCGAGCACCCGGAGTACTCGTTCGACCTCGACGACGAGGCCGTGAAGGGCTTCTATCGGGACATGGTGCTGGTCCGCCGGATCGACACCGAGGCCACCGCGCTGCAGCGCCAGGGCGAGCTGGGCATCTGGGCCTCGCTGCTCGGCCAGGAGGCGGCGCAGATCGGCTCGGGCCGTGCGCTGAACAGCAACGACATGGTCTTCCCGACCTACCGCGAGCACGGCGTCGCCTGGTGCCAGGGGGTCAACCCGCTGAACCTGCTCGGCCTGTTCCGCGGTGTCGACCAGGGTGCCTGGGACCCGCGCGACAACAACTTCCACCTGTACACCATCGTGATCGGCGCGCAGACGCTGCACGCGACCGGCTACGCCATGGGCCAGCAGCGCGACGGCGTCACCGGCGACCCGGACAACGGCCAGGCCACCATCGCCTACTTCGGTGACGGCGCCTCCAGCCAGGGCGACGTGAACGAGGCGTTCATCTACGCCTCGGTGTTCAACGCGCCGGTGGTCTTCTTCTGCCAGAACAACCAGTGGGCGATCTCGGAGCCGATCGACCGGCAGACCCGGATCCCGCTGTACCAGCGCGCCGCCGGCTTCGGCTTCCCGGGCGTGCGGGTGGACGGCAACGACGTGCTCGCGACGTACGCGGTGACCCAGGCCGCGCTGCGCCGCGCTCGCGAGGGCAGCGGCCCGACCTTCGTCGAGGCCTACACGTACCGGATGGGCGCGCACACCACCTCGGACGACCCGACCAAGTACCGGCTCACCGAGGAGCTCGAGCACTGGAAGCTCAAGGACCCGATCGCGCGGGTCAAGGCGTACCTGGTGCGC
>DASXRB010000492.1:0-4184 GCA_036506875.1 Kribbellaceae bacterium
GAGCCCTCTACGGCTCGAAGTGGATGACGTCCCGCAGCCAACCCCCGGTCCACCACCGCCGGCCCAGCCAGCCGGCGGCACGCTCACCTCAGTGGTGCTGCCACCAGTACTTCGTCAGCGCCCGGGCGGTGCCGGTCCAGCCGACCAGCTTCGGGTGCACGAACTCGGCGGTCTCGCGGCCCGGCGCACCGATCGGCACCAGCCAGGAGTCGGTGTTGTCGGCACCGCGACGCGGGTCGAGACCGCGGCCGGCCCAGGCGTCCTTGATGGTGCCGACGAACTGGAAGACGTTCGTGTTGTACGCCGAGTCGAGGGCCGCCGCGCCGTCCGCGGCCGCCCGGTCACCGAGTCGCTGCAGGCCGGCCAGCGCCGCACCAGCGTCGTACACGGGGTCGTCCTCGGGGATGGAGTACGACGTCCGGTCCATCAGCATCGGGTAGCTCAGCAGCAGGATCTTCGCGTGCGGCGCCCGCCGGTGCACCACCTCGAGCGCGGACTTGACCGCACTCGTCATCGTCGGCACCAGCTTCCTGGCGAAGTCGATCGAGCTCTTGCACTGGCTTGCGTTGCGCAACACCATGCAGTTGACCACGATGCCGCTGAAGCCGATGTTGTTGCCGCCGATGGTCAGCACCACGATGTCCGTGCCCCGGGTCACGCCGGCCACCTGCGGACGCACGACCAGCTGGCAGTGCACGGTCGCGGTGAGCAGCGTCCCGCTCGAGGCCCAGTCGGAGGCCGAGTAGGCGTAGTACATGTCCGGCGCCGGCACTCCCCCACAGACCGCGTCGCGCTTGGCGCGGCGCAGGAACTCCGCGCGGCGGTCGTCGTACACCTTCGGGTCGATCTGGTACGACGTCCGCACCGTCGTCGGCGCACCCTTGCGGGTCGGGTTGGTCAGGTCGCGGACCACCGCACCGCTGCACGCGCGGTTGACGTACGACGCCCCGATCTTGGTCGCGAACTGCTTGCCGTAGTTGTCCGGCGAGCGCCAGCACACCTTCTCGCGGTAGGTGCCGGCACCGTTGCCCGCGGAGTACGAGTCGCCGAGGTTGACCACGCTCAGCCCGGCCGAGCCGGACCCCGCGCCCTGCTCCGCAACGGCGGCCGGGGTCACCGCCGTGGGCAGCACCCACAGCAGGGCCGCGATCATCAGCATGGTCATCAGCGGGGTCATGAGCGCCGGGACGGCACGTCGAGTCATCTGGTTCCCTCCCAAGATCCGCGGGCGATCCTACCCACGGGTACGAAGAGCGGGACTTCGGCGACCGGCCGCATTGAGCCGGTCGCCGAAGTCCCGCAGCTATCCAGATGCGACTAACAGGCCTCGACGGCGTCGACCGTGAAGCCCTGCGCGGTCACCCCCGAGTCGGAGGTGAAGTGCACGCTGCCGGTCGACGTCGGGATACACGGCGAGGCGACGTGGTGCACGGTCCCGGTGAACGTCGCCAGCACGTTGCCGTCGCCGTCCTCGACGTACACGTAGTCGAAGTCCTTCTCGGTGTCGAGCAGGGAGAAGTGGAACCTGAAGCCGGCCGTGCCGTTGTCGTAGGTCCAGCGACAGTCAGCCCCGTTGCCGTAAGGGTGCGGCGTACCGAACGGCAGCGTCGCGTTGGCGTCCGAGACGCACGGCGGGGGCGGCGGGGTGCCCGGCGTACAACCGGCGTGTACGCCGACCGCGTCCCAGGCCTGTCCGGTGCCGACCGCCTGGGTGGCACCGATTACCGTTGCTGCGGCCACCGTGGCGTTGCGAGCGTCGCAGAAGTTGGCGTACTCCGGCAGGCTCGTGAACCCGGCGTAGAAGACCTGCTCCGCGTCGGCCAGGCCGAGGGCGGAGACGGTCACGTCGCAGTCCTCGGTGTGGGTCGGGGCGGTGCGGTACTGGCCCGCCGTACAACCGGCGTTCTGGCCGCCGTTGACGGCCAGGTAGTAGGCGTGGTTGGGGATGCCGCTGTTGGAGTGCACGCCACCGTTGTCGGAGGTCGTGTTGATGTACTCGACCATGTGGTCGGGGTCGCCGTCCTGGGCCGGGTCGCTCATGTTGCGGAACCCGGGCGTCGGGTCGGTGCGCGAGATGATGATGTCCTCACCGATCAGCCAGTCCGGCTGGGCGGCCGGGTCGAGGCCGTGCTGGTCGGCGTAGAACTCGATGGTGTTGCCCATCATGTCGCTGAACGACTCGTTGAGCGCACCCGACTGGTTCTCGTAGATCAGGTTGGAGGTGTGCTCGGTGACGCCGTGGGTCAGCTCGTGGCCGTCGACGTCGAGCCCGCCGGAGAGCGAGAGGCAGGTGCGGCCGTCGCCGTCGCCGTACGTCATGTAGAGGCCGTTCCAGAAGGCGTTGCAGTAGCGGCTGCCGTAGTGGACGTAGCTCTTGATCTGCATGCCCTGGTCATCGATGCTGTTGCGCCCGAAGGTGTCCTGGTAGAAGTCGTCGACCACGTTGGCGTAGTAGTGGGCGTCGACGCCGGCCTGCTGCGCGGGCGACTTGTTGCCGAGCAGGTCCCAGGTGTCGTCCGCGTCGGTCATCACGATCGGGCTGTTGAGCCGGTTCTGGACGTCCAAGGTCTTCTGACGGCCGTCCGCCGAGATCAGCTGGTAGGCGTTCGCGTTGGCGTCGAAGGTGGAGTCGACGGTCTTGGTGTCGCCCTTGACGCCGATGCCCGTGCCTTCGGTGAGGCCGTTGAACGCGCGGATCACCTTGCCGCTGCCGGCGTCGACCCACCGCACCGGGCGCTGCGCGGCCCGGATCGTGTCGACCGCCCAGAAGGTGCGGCCGGTCCGCGGGTCGATGCGGAGCTCCGAGGAGAAGTGACCCCGGGTGCCGATCGCGTTGGTCACGATCGCCTTTGCCTCGGCCTTCGCCACCTTGACGGCGTTGGCGCGGGTCAGGCCCGGGAAGTAGGCGCCGACGACGAACTGCTGGGTGCCGGCCGCGTCCTTGACGATGGTGATCTGGCCGCCGAAGACCGACGCGCCACCGACGTACTGCTGGTAGCGGGTCTGTACCTGGCCGCTGGGGAGGGTGGTGCTGTGGACCTCGCGGAAACCGTCGGGCACCGTGTACGACGCCGCGTCGGCTCCGCTCAGCGAGAAGGATCCGGCGGGGGTGGCCGGCTTCGACGACTGGGGCGCCGAACCTGCTGCTGGGGAGGAAGGAGTGGTGGCCACGGTCGCGGTCACCACGAAGGCGGCCGAGGCCGCCGCGCCGAGAGCACTGCGCAAACGCATAAGGTTCTCCAAACCTGTCGGGGACGATGTCAACCTAAGTCAGCTGAATGACTTTCGTCACGCCTTTTCGGGCGGTTTTCCCCGGGGGTGTCTCGGGGTGCTGCGGCGAGTGGTCATCTCCGGAAGTAGCACGGCCCACACGACGAACTTCCGGAGATGACCACTAGGTTGTGCCGATGAGCAAGCAGTACGACGCGATCGTGGTCGGTGGCGGCCACAACGGCCTGACCGCGGCCGCCTATCTCGCCCGCGCCGGCCGGTCGGTGTTGGTCCTCGAACGGCTCGACCACACCGGCGGCGCGGCCGTGTCGACCCAGACCTTCCGCGGGCTGCCGCCGCGGCTGTCGCGCTACTCCTACCTGGTCGGGCTGATGCCCGAGCGGCTGGCCAGGGAGCTCGACCTGGCGGTGGAGCTGCGCTCGCGCACGACCGCGTCGTACACGCCCTGGGTGCGGGACGGCATCGCCGGCGGACTGCTCGTCGAACGCCCCGAAGGCCCGGCGACCCGGGCGTCGTTCGAGGCGCTCACGGGAGGGTCGAGCGAGTACGACGCGTGGTGCGCCTTCTACGCCGACGTCGCCTCGCTCGCGTCCGTGGTGGCGCCGACCCTGCTCGACGAGCTCCCTCGCGCCGCCGACCTGCGCGGCAAGGTCGACCCGGCGATCTGGACCGAGCTGGTCGAGCGCCCGCTGGGCGAGGCCGTCGTACGCCGGTTCGCCGACGACACCGTCCGCGGGGTGGTCGCGACCGACGCGCTGATCGGCACCTTCGCCTCGCTGCACGACGAGTCGCTCGTCCAGAACCGCTGCTTCCTCTACCACCTGGTCGGCAACGGCACCGGCGAGTGGCGGGTGCCGGTCGGCGGCATGGGCGCGGTCACCGACGCGCTGCTGCGGGCCGCGGTCGGCGCGGGTACCGAGATCCGGACCGGCGCAACCGTCGGCGCGATCTCG
>DASXRB010000493.1:0-1542 GCA_036506875.1 Kribbellaceae bacterium
CACAGCGATCCTCCCGAAACGATCAAGAAAACCTATGCACCGCCACGCCACAAAAGACACCAGCCACCTAGGGCGGCTTCCGTGGCGGCGCGGGCGGTCAGCTCCCCGGTGCGGACGGCAGCGGCGATCTCGACCACAGTGTCAGGCACGGTTCGGACCGTACCCGCGGCCACCGCTCAGACCGCTGCGGGTGTCGCGACCTCCGTCGCCGCCTCCGAACCCGTCGCGGCTTGGACCGCTTCGCCGCGGACGTTACGGGTGC
Source organism: Kribbellaceae bacterium (assembly GCA_036506875.1). Taxonomy (GTDB): domain Bacteria; phylum Actinomycetota; class Actinomycetes; order Propionibacteriales; family Kribbellaceae; genus DASRHY01. Next base: position 263 of record DASXRB010000493.1, read on the forward strand.
GCAGCGCGACGATCGCCGCAGCGAGCAGGAAGATGCCTGCGGCCAGAAGCGCCCGGTGAAAGCCCGACGTGAGCGCGTGCCCGGCGGGCATGCCGGTCGCGAGCAGGTGGTTGGTGCGCGACGTCGCGATCGCGGAGAAGATCGCGAGCCCCAGCGCGCCGCCTACCTGTTGGGACGCGTTGACCAGTGCGGCGGCGAGACCGGCCTTGTCGGCCGGCACCCCGGCATTCGCCGCCGTGGTTGTCGCGACGAAGACTCCTCCGATACCCAGCGACACGATCATCAGACCGGGCAGCAGGTCGGTGAGGTACGAGCCGTCGACGGGGATGCGGGACAGGTAGAACAGGCCGCCCGCCGCGATGAACGCACCCGCCACGATCACCGGACGCGTGCCGATCCGGCCGATCAGCTGCGTGGAGATGCCGGCGGAGATGCCGACGCCGACCGTCAGCGGAAGGTAGGACGAGCCGGTCTGCAACGGCGAGTAGCCCAGGACGTTCTGCATGTAGAGAGTCAGGAAGAAGAACATCGTGACGAAGCCACCGACGCCGATGAGCTGGGTGACGTCAGCGGCGCCGAGCCCGCGGATCCGGAAGATCGACAGTGGCACCAGCGGATTCCGGATGCGCTGCTCGTTGATCACGAACAGGGCCAGCAGGGCGCCGGCGCCGGCCAGTTCGCCGATCGTGCGTCCGGAGCCCCAGCCCTGATCGGGCGCCTTCACCAGGGCGAAGACGAGCAGCAGCATCCCGCCGGTCACCAGCGTGGTTCCGAGAATGTCGAAGTTCGCGAGCCGGGCGCGGCGCCGTTCACCGGGCAGCAGCCAAAAGATCGCGACGAGCAGGAACACGCTGATCGGCGGGTTGACGAACAGCACCCAGCGCCAGCCCGGCCCTTCGGACAGGACGCCGCCGAGGAACACCCCGGCCGCCGAGGCGAGCCCGGCCACGCCGCCCCAGATGCCGAGCGCCTTGGTGCGGTCGGGGCCCTCCTTGAACAACGTCGTCAGCAGTGACAGCGCAGCCGGCATCATCAGCGCGGCGCCAAGGCCCTGGGTCAGGCGGGCGCCGACGAGGACACCCGGGCTGCCGGCGAATCCGCCGACGAGCGAGGAGACCGCGAAGAGCACCGTGCCGCCGACCAGTACGCGGCGGCGGCCCAGCAGGTCCGCGACGCGTCCACCGAGCAGCATGAATCCGCCGTAGGTGAGCAGGTATCCGCTGAGCACCCACTGCAGATCCTGCACCGAGAAATGCAGGTCGGAGCGGATGTGCGGCAGG
>DASXRB010000494.1:0-5807 GCA_036506875.1 Kribbellaceae bacterium
CACCAGCGAATCCTGACCCTGACCGCGCTGCCCGAAGAGGCCCGAAGAGGTAGGAGAACCGTGAAGGACCTGCTGCGTACCGCCGACCTCGACGCCGAGGACCTGGAGACGCTGCTGCGGCTCTCGGCCGGGTTCGTCGACGAGCCGCACACCCGGAAGACCCTCCTGGCCGGGCGTTCGGTCGTGCTGTACTTCGCGAAGCCGTCCACCCGGACGCGGATCTCGTCCGAGACCGCCGTCGCCCGCCTCGGCGGCACGCCCGTGTCGGTCGGCCCGACGGAGCTCCAGCTCGGCCGGGGCGAGACGATCGAGGACACGGCCCGGATGCTCAGCTCGTACGCCGACGCGATCGTCGTGCGGACCTTTGCCGACGACGACGTCGCCCGGCTCGCCGCGGCGGCCTCGGTGCCGGTGATCAACGCGCTCACCGACGGCCACCACCCGCTGCAGAGCCTCGCCGACCTGCTCACCCTCCGGCAGGCCTTCGGCGACCTGACCGGCCACGGCATCGCGTACGTCGGCGACGGCAACAACGTTGCGCACAGCCTGATCCAGGCCGCCGCGATCGTCGGACTCGACATCGCCGTGGCGACCCCCGAGGGGTACCGGCCGGACAAGAAGATCGTCGAGGACGCCCGCGCGATCGCCGACACGCACGGCTCGGTCGTCGTCGTCACCGACGACCCGGCCAGGGCCGTTGCCGGCGCGTCCGCGGTCTACACCGACGTGTGGGTCTCGATGGGCGACCCGGAGACGGAGCGGGCCGCACGCACCCGGGCGCTCACCCCGTACCGGGTCACGCCGGAGCTGTTGGCTCGGGCCCGTCCCGATGCGATCTTCCTGCACTGCCTGCCGGCCCACCGGGGCGACGAGGTCGCCGCCGAGGTGATGGACGGGCCGCGGTCGGCGGTGTTCCAGCAGGCCGCCAACCGGCTCCCGACCGTCCAGGCCGTGCTCTGCGCCCTGATCGAGGGCACGCTCACCGGACGGGCCGTCTAGCGCCGCCCGGGGCAGCGCGCGGCGCCGCCCCGGGCGCGTGCCCGCCGGCCGGGGTTCAGGCGTTGGCGGCCAGCAGCAGGATGAGGGAGCGCGGGCCGACGGTGAGCGGCTTGCCCGCGTCGAGCGGCGCTTCGGCGGTAGGCCCGGGATCGAGGTCGAAGGTGTCGATCTCGACGGCCCACGCGCGCGGCTTGCCCAGGTCCGGGATGGCGAACGTGACCGGCTCCCACCACGCGTTGACCAGCGCGAGCACGTCGTCGTCGAGGATGGGCCGCCCGCGCTGGTCGCGGTCGGGCGCCACCGTCCCGTCGACGTATACCGCGACGCTGCGCGCGCCCGGGAACCGCCAGTCCGCCTCGGTCATCGGGACGCCGTCGGGGGTGTACCAGACGGCGTAGCCGGGGTCGTTGAGGTACCGGCGGCGGCGCAGCGCCGGGTGCGCGCGCCGGAACGCGATCAGCCGCCTGGTGAACGCGATCAGCTCGGTGTCGGCGCCGTCCCAGTCGACCCAGGACACCGGGTTGTCCTGGCAGTAGGCGTTGTTGTTGCCGCCCTGGGAGCGGCCCAGCTCGTCGCCGCCGAGGATCATCGGCACGCCCCGGGCGAGCAACAGGGTGGCGAGCATCGCGCGCGACTGGCGGGCGCGGAGGGCGAGCACGTCCGGGTCGTCGGTCGGACCCTCGGCGCCGCAGTTCCACGACCGGTTGTCGTCGGTCCCGTCGCGGTTGTGCTCGCCGTTCGCCTCGTTGTGCTTGCCGTTGTAGGAGACGAGGTCACGCAGGGTGAACCCGTCGTGCGCGGTGATGAAGTTGACCGACGCGCTCGGCCGGCGGCGGTCGGCGCCGTACAGGTCGGCCGACCCGGCGATCCGGGTGGCGAAGTCCGGTAGGCCGCCGTCGACGCTGCGCCAGAAGTCCCGGACCGAGTCGCGGTAGCGCCCGTTCCACTCGCTCCACAGTGACGGGAAGCGGCCGACGTCGTAGCTGTCCGGCTGGCCGACGTCCCACGGCTCGGCGATGAGCTTGATCTGGGAGACGACCGGGTCCTGCCCGACCAGGTCGAAGAACGCCGACAGCCGGTCGAAGCTGCCGTGCTCGCGGGCGAGGGCGGCGGCGAGATCGAAGCGGAATCCGTCGACGTGCAGCTCGGTGACCCAGTACCGCAGCGAGTCCATGATCATGCGCAGGCAGGTCACGTGGTCGCCGTTGAGGGAGTTTCCGGTGCCGGTGGTGTCGACGTACCGGCGGGGGTCGTCCGGCGCGAGCCGGTAGTACGCCGGGTTGTCCAGCCCCCGGTGGCAGAGCGTCGGGCCCAGGTAGTTCCCCTCCGCCGTGTGGTTGAAGACCACGTCGAGCAGCACCTCCAGGCCGGCCGCGTGGAGCGCCTGGACCATCGCCTGGAACTCGGCGACCTGCCCGCCCGGCTGGCCGGCCCGCACCGCCGCGGAGTACCCGTCGTGCGGCGCGAAGAAGCCGATGCTGTCGTAGCCCCAGTAGTTGGTCAGCCCCCGCTCGACCAGCGCGCCGCCGGTGACGAACTGGTGCACGGGCAGCAGCTCGACCGCGGTCACGCCGAGGTCGACCAGGTGCTGGACGACCGGCGGGTGGGCGAGCCCCGCGTACGTCCCGCGCAGGGCGGGCGGGACGTCCCCGCGCGCCTGCGTGAACCCCTTCACGTGCAGCTCGTAGATGACGGAGTCGGCGTACGGCGTCGAGGGGCGCGCGTCGTCGCCCCAGTCGAACGACGGGTTCACCACCAGGGATCGCGGCATCGCGGGGGCGGAGTCGAGATCGCTCTTCCCGTCCGGGTCCCCGGGGGGATAGCCGAACAGGCTCTCGCCCCACACCAGCTCACCGGTCATCGCCTTGCCGTACGGATCCAGCAGCAGCTTCGCCGGGTTGCAGCGCAGCCCGCGGGCCGGGTCGTACGGCCCGGTCACCCGGTATCCGTACCGCTGCCCGACCCCGATCCCCGGGACGAAGCCGTGCCAGACGCCGCCGTCCAGCTCCGGCAGCGGCAGCCGTGTCTCGGATCCGTCGCCGTCGAAGAGGCACAGCACCACCTGCTCGGCGACGTCCGAGGCGACGGCGAAGTTCGTCCCCGTCGCGTCCGGGGTCGCGCCCAGTGGGAACGGACGTCCCGGCCAGACCTCCATGGCCACCTCCCGGCACCCTGCGGCGCTCTCCATTCTCACCGCAGGGACCGCGCGGCGCAGCGCCACGTGACGCACGGCCACAGCACTACGGTCTCATGTCGACTATGGCGTCAGCACGGCCTTGTCACGACCGCGAAAGAACTCCGCAATTCAGGGAAAGCCAGGCAATAGCTCCCAATAGAGAGTCTCCATCTGGGTGATACGACAAATCGCAAGATCTTCTAGGCTCCCTACATCAACGACGCAGGCAGGGCGCTTCTGCCGGTAAACTCAGGTCGTACCGCGAGCTCAGGAGCTAGTTCGGTCGAGGACACGCGTTTCCCACACAGCTAATTCCACGGACAGACCGCTGTCTGGGAAACAGCGGTAGCCCGGGTGTTCACCGGGTCATCAACATGCGGGGGTAGCGCGATGAGCCTTGAGTTCCGGCTGCTCGGCCGGGTGGAGGTGCGTCGCGACGGCGTACCGCTCCCGCTCGGCACGGCCAAGCAGCGAGCGATGCTCACGACCCTGCTCCTCGAGGCGAACCGGCCGGTATCGCTGGACCGGCTGATCGAGCCGCTGTGGGGCGCAACGCCACCGCGCTCGGCTGTCGCGAACCTCCGCTCCTATGCCGCCGCCCTACGGCGTATCTTGTGCGAGCCCGCACGGTCGGGCACGGCGCGGCTCGTCGCGGAGCGCCGGGCGTACGTGCTCACCGTCGACCCCGGCGAGCTCGACCTCGCCACGTTCGAGGACCTGGCCGCCCAGGCGCGAGCCGCCCTCGCGCGCGACGACGCAGCATTCGCAGTCCAGCGTCTGAGCGAGGCGCTGGCGATCTGGCGCGGCGCTGCAGGGGAAGGCCTGCCCACGGGTACGGTCCTGGAGTTCCAGCTCACCGCGCTCGACGAGCGCAGGCTGGCCGTTCTCGAAGACTGGGCCGAGACGCGTCTCGCGCTCGGCGAGCATGCCGTGCTCGTCGGGGAGTTGAGAGCGCACGTCGCTGAGCACCCGCTGCGGGAGCGGGCATGGGGTCAGCTGATGCTCGCGCTCTACCGATCCGGCAACGCCGCGTCGGCGCTGGCCGCCTACGCCGATGCCGCCGCGGTGCTCCAGAAGCAGCTCGGCATCAAGCCGGGCATGGAGTTGCGTCGCCTCCACGCCGCGATGCTCGACCGCGACGAGGCGCTCACCGCTCCGCCGGCGGACCGGTCTTCGACCCGGATCGCCGCGCCCCGACCGGACCAGGAGCAGGGCCACGCGGCCACGTCCCGCCGTCAGCTGCCGCCTGGCGTCACGGTCGTCGGCCGCGCGTCCCAACTCGCCACCCTGTGTGCGGCGGTGGCGCCTGGCGGCGCCAGCGACGCGCCGACGATCGTGGCCGTCCATGGGCCTGCCGGAGTCGGCAAGTCGTCGCTGGCGATACACGCCGCCCACACGCTCGCCGCCTCCTTCCCGGACGGTCAGCTCTACGTCGACCTGCAGGGCAACCGGGCCGACGTGGAGCCGCTGACGCATGGAGAGGCGCTTGCCCGGCTCCTGCGCACACTCGGCGTGCCGCCTCCGGAGGTGCCACCACACGACGCCGAGCGGGCCGGGTGGTACCGGTCATTGCTCGCCGGACGGCGAGTGCTCATCCTGTTCGACAACGCCACCGACGCGGCACAGCTGCGCCCCCTGCTGCTGGCCCATCCGGAGGGCGCGGTACTGCTGACCAGCCGGCGCAAGCTGACCACCTTGGACGGTGCCAGCCACCTGGGACTGGGTCCGCTGACACCGGCTTCCGCGCTGGACCTCCTCCGCGACCTCGCTGGACGCGGCCGGGTCGATGCGGACGCGAGCGTGGCCGCACAGCTGGCACGGCTGTGCGACCACCTGCCGCTGGCCCTACGCATCGCCGGCGCCCGGCTGGCCAGCCGGCCGCGCTGGCCGCTGCACCTGCTTGTCGACTACATGGCCGAGGAGCGCCATCGGCTCGATCTGCTGTCCTTCGAGGACCTTTGCATGCGGTCGAGTCTGGCGGGCAGCTATCGGCCGCTGACGCGGCACGATCCCGCCGCCGCTCGCGCGTTCCGGCTGCTCGGCCTCTTCCGGCCGGCCGAGGTCAGCCTGGCCGCCGGCGCGGCGTTACTCGGCGTCCCGATATCGACCGCCAAGCGCACTCTCGAGCGGCTGGTGGACACCCGCCTGCTCGACTCCCCCGCGCCCGGCCGGTACCGGATGCCCGACCTGGTGCGGCTCTACGCGAAAGAGCTGGCCAGCGAGCACGAAACGCAACCCGAGCGGCTCGCGGCGGTCCGCCGTGTGCTGATGACCGAGCCGGCTGAGCTCGACTTCGACCCACGACTGCCCGCCAGCCCAGGACCGATAGCCTTCACCGCTTCGCAGCACTGATCGGGGTGAGGGCTCGGGCCGCCACCGCCTGGTCTTCTGCTTGTCGGTGCCTGCCTTCTCGGTCCGGGCCCCGCCACGCGTCCGGTCGGTCAGAAGTTGAACATTCCGGCGTACGGGTCCGGCCCACCGGTCCAGGGATCCAGCCCGGCTCGCAGCCGTCGCATGTACTCGCGGTGGTTCAGGAAGGTCGCGCTCTTCCGTCCCCAGAGTGAGAGGTCGCCGAGCGGGCACTCGGGGAAGTCCGCCTGCAGGACGCGGACGATGAAGTCCGGCATCCCGC
>DASXRB010000495.1:0-2272 GCA_036506875.1 Kribbellaceae bacterium
GCGCCGGCTTCGACGGCACGGCCGAAGCGGCCTCTCCGGCGGGCGTCGTACTCGAGCTGCCGTCGACCGGTGCTGCGGACGGGCCGTCGTCGTGGCCGAAGCCGACCACGAGCCCCACAGCAGCTGTCAGCAAGGCGCCGCAGGCGGTCCAGCGGAGCGCCGTCCAGGTGCGTTCGGTCAGCGGCATGGCAGCCGCCTCGCCGACGCGCACGAGCTGTGGCGTCGCCCCGTCGCCGCCATGTGGAAGCCTCCTCAGTCTCACCACGTGCTGTGTGCAGCACCGACGGTGACCAGTCTCCCAGACCAGGGGTCGACCGCGCCGACGTTATGCACAGCCGCCCGACGCAACGATCCACGACTCGCCCCCGCCGAAGCAGGCAGAAGCGCCGCGGCCCGGGGACGAGGCCGGGCCGGCGCGAGGATGCGGCGGTTCAGATGCCGGTGACGTTGAGCTCGGCGGCGGAGGCCCAGGGGCCGCCGTTGATCTCGGTGAGCTCGCGGAGCCGGACGTAGCGGGCCGTACGGGCCGTGAAGCAGGCCGACTCCTCGGCGGTGGTGTTCACCCAGGTGCCGGTCTTGGCGGCCGTACCCCACGTCGACCCGTCAAGAGACGTGTAGACCTCGTACGAAGCGATGTCGCCGTTCACACCGCTCTGCCGGGGCAGGTAGTACAGGCACGACACCGAGTACGACGCGCCCAGGTCGAGCTGGATCTCGTGCGGCGGAACCGGGTCGGGGTCGACCTGCGACCACGCCGTGTGCCACAGCGTGCCGCTGTCGCCGTCCAGCACGTTCACCGCCTGGCCGCCGGTGGCCGTGTCCTCGCTGTCGGCGTACTTGACCGTCATCGCGTTCTGCGGCAGGCGCGGCGCCACCCCGACGTTCAGCTCGGCGGCCGACGTCCACGGGTTGCCGTTCACCTCCGACAGCGCGCGCAGCCGGACGTAACGGGCCGTCCGCGCCGAGAAGCACGCCGACTCCTCGGCCGTCGTCTTGACCCAGGTGCCGGTCGCGGCGGCGGTGCCCCACGTCGTACCGTCCAGCGACGTGTAGACCTCGTAGTTCGCGATCTTGCCGTTGTCGCCGTCGGTGCGCGGCAGGTAGTAGAGACAAGAAACGCTGTACTTCTTGCCCAGGTCGAGCTGGATCTCGTGCGGGAGCGGGTCCGAGCCGTTGTACCACTTGGTGTGCCAGATGGTGGACGAGCTGCCGTCCAACACGTTCACGGCCGCGCCGTTCTCGCCAACCGTCTCCTGGCTGTCGACGTACTTGACCGACATCTGCGCCTGCGGCACCCGGTTCACCGTGCCGCCGCCGGACCCGGTGTCGTCGACGACCAGGTCGTCGATCATCAGGTCGTGCTGCTGGTTCCCGGTGTCGGCGCCGGTGGCGGTCTTCACCACGCCGATGAAGGTGTCGCCGGCCGCGCTGCCGGTCACCGTCGCGGTGAAGGTCGTCGGCGTCCGTGCCTGGTTGAGGTTCGTCGTCGACTGCACGATCGTGCCCGTGCCGCTGACGAACTGGTACTCGCCGGAGTTCGTGGCCTCGTAGGTGAACTTCACGCTGTACTGCCGTCCCGGCTGGAACCGCAGCGTCTGCGGCAGCGTGCGGTAGATGAGCCCCTGCCGCTCCTCGTGCGACTTCAGCGAGTTGCCGCCGTTGAGCACGTCGTCGGTCAGGTGGCCGTTCCAGCCGGCCTGCGTGTACGGCGCGTTCAGCTGCGCGATGTGCGTGCGCGGGTCGGTCTTGCTGCCGGCCGCGTCACCGACCACGAACGGGAACCAGCCGGCGTCGACGTTCTCGAAGTCCTCGACGACGTAGTGCGTGCCCTGCGGCGTCCTCGTCACCGGCACCACCCGGACGTTGTCGAAGGACACGGTCGCGGTCCCGGTGTCCGCGGTCAGCGACAGCGTCGCGGTCGACTGGCCGGACGGTAGGTCGAACAGCACCCTCATCCGCTGCAGCTTGGTCGAGTTGTACTCATCGCCGCCGGCGTTGTTGGTGAACAGCGAGTCGTCCGTCCAGTTGCTCGCCGTCGTACCGCCGGCCGGTGCCACCGACAGCGTCGCCTTCCGTCCGCCGGAGGTCGCGACGTGAACCGACGCGGCATACGTCTGCCCGCCGGTGAGGCCGGTCAGCTGCTGCGACACCGTCGTACTGTTGCCCGAGGCAACCTGCAGCTGCTTCTGCCCGACCGAGGTGGTCGCGACCGACGCCTTCGTGGTGTCACCGCTGACCGTCCACGACGACAGGCCGCCGGAGTAGAAGCCCG
>DASXRB010000496.1:0-4581 GCA_036506875.1 Kribbellaceae bacterium
GCATCCAGATCACCGCACAGCCGACATGCACTTGCCGGACGGCGCGAGGCCGGTGCCTACGACATGACCGAGTCGATCAGCCCGTCGGCGGCCAGACCTTCTTGACTGTGCCGACCGGGAGGGTGATCTGCGGCTTGGGGCCGACCGCCGCGCCGGCTCCGACCGGGACGGGCGGACCCGCCTTCACGGTTCCCACCGGAAGGGTGATCTGCGGCTTCGCCGCCACCCACCGCTGTGCGACTGCACGCTCCTCGATCGCCTGCTTGAGCGGCTTGGTGATCGACTCCTCGGCAGCCAGCTCGGCGCGCCTGATCAGTTGATCATGGTTCGTCGGCATTTGCCGCCGACCTAGAGGCCGCCCGCGACCCGCAGCACCGCACCGGTCACGTAGCCGGCCTCCGGGCCGAGCAGCCAGGCGACGGCCGGCGCGATCTCGTCGGGCTCGCCGGCTCGTCCCAGCGGTACTCGCGACGCGAGGCGAACGGCTCGCTCGGGCTGGCCCGCCGCCGCGTGGATGCCGGTGCGCACGATGCCCGGCGCGACCGCGTTGACCCGGATCCCGTCGTCGGCGAGCTCCTTGGCCAGACCCATCGTGAGCGTGTCGACCGCAGCCTTCGAGGCCGCGTAGTGGACGTACTCGTGGGGGGATCCGAGCGTGGCGGCGCCGGAGGAGATGTTGACAATCGCGCCGCCGCGACCGCCGCGCCGCCGTGACATGACCTGGGCCGCGCGCCGGGCGCAGAGCACGACGCCGAGCAGGTTCACGTCGATCACCAGCTTGATGATCTCGACCGGGGTCTCGGCCAGGTCGCCGATGTGGCCGGTCAGGCCTGCGTTGTTGACCAGGCCGGTCACGGCGCCGAGCTGCTCAGCCGCCGTCGCGAACAGGGTCTGCACGTCGCCCTCGCGGGTGACGTCGGCGCGGATCGCGATACATCGCACCCCTTCGGCTGTGGCCGTCGAGACGACGCGCAACGCGGCGGCGTGATCGTCTCGATAGCCGACCGCTATGTCATGCCCGGCACGAGCCAGGTGTGCGACGCTCGCCGCCCCGATGCCTCGGCTGCCGCCCGTGACGATGGTGACCGGTCGCTGATCGTCCGTCATCGGTCAATCATCAACTTCGGCCGAATGACCGACACCGGCCCCCTGCCCTGAGTGGCAGAGTCGAGACGCCGATCGGGGTAGAGAACGGAGAGAGTGCCGTGACGGACTCCGAGCAGCCGTCGTCCGGTCAGGGGTATTGGACAGCGCCCGCGGCGGCCACGGCATACCCGACGCGAGCGCAGCCTTCTGCCGGTCAGCCGGCCGTGCCGGCTGCCGCGGGAGCCCCATCGCCGCCCGCGCCGCCACATTCGAGACGACGCCTGCTGCAGACCTGGCCGATCGCAGCCGCGATCCTGATCGGGGCGGCCGCCATCACGACGGCCGTCGTCGTCACCTCGGGGGGCAACGGGTCTTCGCCGGCCGCACAGGCTGCGCCGAGCTCCGCGCCCGCCGCACCGCTGACGGCCGCGGACACGCGGTATCTCAGCACCCTGCACGGCGCCGACAAGACCGGCGCGCTCGCCGGCGACGCCGACGGCAAGCTGGTCGCACTGGGTCGCGCGGCGTGCCGGGACTTCGACGACGGCCACGACGCGGTCGACGTCCTCGCCGCGACGTCGCGTGCCGGGTCGGGGCAGGCGGCCAACGACCTGGTCAGCGCGGCCGTCGGCACCTACTGCGACCAGTACCGCTACCTGCTCGGCTAGGGCACCGCTCTCGCGCGCAGCCTGCTTCGAGTGTGGTTCCAATAGTGGTACCATTCCTTGAGTTTCGCAGGTTGCCAAGACGCTAACGGCGATCGCGCGGAACCCGGCAAACGTGCAGTATGCGGACCTCTTCAAGGTCTGTAAGGCGTTCTTCGGTGACCCGCGGCAGAACGGTAGTTCGCACGCCGTCTTTAAGACTCCGTGGGCTGGGGATCCGCGAGTGAACATCCAGAACGACCACGGCAAAGCCAAGCCTTACCAGGTCCGGCAGGTTCTGAAGGCGATCGAGAGATTGAAGGAGGAGAGAAATGGTCCAGCTCGCTGACCGCATAGACGTGTCGCACTACAGCTATCGGGTGGCCTGGTCGTCCGAGGACAGCGAATACCTCGCGACGGTCACCGAGTTTCCCTCCCTGTCCTGGCTCGCCGGTACGCAGCATGAAGCGCTCGAAGGCCTGATCCGCCTCATCGAAGATGTCGTCGTGGATCTACAGGAGAACGGGGAGACCGTTCCTGCACCGCTGTCCGAGCGTGAGTACAGCGGCCATTTCCGCGTACGTATCCCGCCGAGCCTGCATCGGGAACTTGTGCACGAGGCCGCCGAGATGGGAATCAGCCTCAACCGGCTCGTCAGCGACCGGTTGGCGCACCGCTCATAGGCACGCGACATCGCGCCACCAAGAAGAGCCGCGCATCGCGCGCATGCAGCCGCGGCTCGAGCTATGGCAGGCCCCAGACGTTTCCGGTGCCGAGACCGGCGACCGGGTCGATGCGCAGCCGCGGCGAGGTGCCCTGCGTCGTGATCACCACGTCGTCGCCTGCTTCGAGGTCGAGCTCGATGGTGCCGTCGCCGAGGTCACGCCACGGCGGGGCAGGCACGCCGACCGACAGGCGTCGCACCTCGTACGGGCCGGCCAGGCCGGGAGCCACCCGGCACGGTTCGCCGGCCAGGCTCTTGATCCGCACGAACTGGGTCGTGCCGCCGCGCCGCACCGCGCTGAGCAGGAAGGCTCCCTCGACGGCGACGTCGTGCACGGTCACGTCCGGCCACGACGACGGCACGCCGGGAAAGACGCGGATCACGCCGCCCCATCCGGTGAACAGCATGTCGTGCAGCGACTGCGCGCCGGACAGCGGCGTCTCGATGACCGGCCCGGCGGACTCGCGGTACATCGTGTTGGGCTGGACGAACTGGTCGAGCAGCGTGTTCAGGTAGGTCAGGGCCTGATCGCCGTTGCCGAGCATCGCACTCATCGACGCCGCACCGGTGAACGTGTAGCCCTGCAGCGCGCCGGAGAAGCCGACCCAGTGCGCCAGCGACCGCTCCAGCAGGTCCCGGTTGGCAGCGTCGCCGACGTCGAGCACGTGCAGCGGATAGAACCACAGCAGGTGCGAGTAGTGCCGATGCGATGAGGTGAGCGGGACGCCGGCCCCGATCCACAACCCGTCACTGCCCTGCGGCGGGTCGACGAGCCGGTCGAGTACGTCCGTCCACTGTGGACGCAACTGATCGTCGATGCCGAGCCGGTCGGTCGCATCGAGCAGCGTCCGGCAACCCCACGCGAGCAACGAGAGGTCGTAGTTGCAGTCCGGAGCGAGCGCGAACTCGGGTGAGAACGTCGTCGGCAGGTGCAACCGCCCGTCAGCACCCTCGGTCAGGAAGTGCAGGTAGAAGTTGACCGCCCGGCGCAGCAAGGGATAGATCACGCCGCGCAACTGGGCGTCGTCCATCGTGTGCCGGTAGGCCAGCCATGCGTCGTGCAGCACCCAGGTGAGGTTGCCGGTCTCGGGCAGGGCGGCCGTGCTGATCGTGCCGGGCACAGCGACGACCGCGCTGCGCAGATCCTCCTGCGTGGTGCGGCCGATCGCCGCCGAGTCGGCCCCGGTAGGCGTCAGGCACGTTCAGTGTGAGGTTGTCGCGGTAGAGGTCGAGCGAGCGCGACACCGAGTCCAGCTCGGGATGCCGGGTGGCGTGGATCAGCCAGTACTCGAGCTGGACGTTCAGGTTCCACCAGGTGGCCGGCCACGAAGTGGGTTCGAGCCACTCGGCGCAGGTGCCGATGACCGGCCGTCCGGCCCGGGTGGCGCTGGCCATCTTGTAGAGCTGGATCCAGTAGAAGCTCTGCAGCCGCGCGTCGGCGAACGAGACGAAGCTGCGCGGGTAGAACTCGTGCCACCAGTGCTGATGCGCCGCGACGAGCGACGGCAGCGGGGCCCCGATGCCGTTCTCGACGGTGCGCTCGGCCTGTGCCTGCGCGGTCGCGTCCGGGTAGCTGTGCGCCACGGTCGCGACGAGCATGCTGGTGCCGTCGTCATCGGACCGCGACCGCCACGCCGTGGTGGTCTGCCCGCCGGCAACCAGATTCTGGACGCACTCGCCGCCGCCGCCGTCGACCGTCAGTGCGGGGTCCGGGTTGAGCTGGTACCCGGCCGGCGGCGTGTTCGTCCGGGCTCGCGGGCTGACCGCCGGGTACGGCGTGAACGACCAGGTGACGGACTGCTCCCCCGCATCCGGGTCGAGCACCACCACGAGCAGGTCGTCGGTGCCGTGCACGAACGCCCGCAGCCCGACCGAGCCGGCGGTGGTCGTGATCGTCCCGGTCAGCTCGGCGTCCCACACGACAGGCGCAGCGCGACGCCGGTCACGTCGCCCGCGGTCTCGACGGCGAGGTAGCCGATCGGCAGCCGGGCATGCCCCCACACGGCGGTGCTCAGCTCCGCGGTCTGGCCCAGGTTGGTGACCGGACCGGCCACGCAAAGGTGCCGTTGACCTTGGGGTACGCGCACATCACCGTGCCGGCATGGCCGTCCTTGACCGATGCCTCGA
>DASXRB010000497.1:0-2306 GCA_036506875.1 Kribbellaceae bacterium
CGCCGACCCGGCTGACCACGTCCGGCAGCCGCTCGGGCACCGGCTGCCCGAAGATCTCCATGCTGCCCGCGTCCGCCCGGATCAGCCCGAGCAGCATCCGGATCGACGTGGTCTTCCCCGACCCGTTCGGCCCGAGGAACCCGTGCACACCGCCCGCGGGCACGTCGAGGTCCAGCCCTCGTACGGCGACGGTGCGCCGCCCGCGGATGCTGCGATAGGTCTTCCGCAGCCCGCGCGTACTCACCGCCAGCTCAGAAACCGCCGTCACCCCGACTCCCCCTCAGCTGAGACCCGCCCGATCCGGCGGATGGCCGACGATATCCCGCCGGGAAGCTCACACCCGGCACCGCAAGATGTCGTCGTACGACCACATTCCAGAATGTTGCCGTACGACGTCTTTCGGGAATGTCGTCGTACGACTACAATGTGGAGAGATGGACGAGGAGGCGTCATGCATCAGGTTCGCACAGTGCGAGACCTCGGCGCCGCTGTGCGTCAGGCCCGGACCGAACACCACCTGACCCAGGCTGAGCTGGCGAAGCGGGTAGGGGTCTCCCGCGACTGGGTGGTGCGTCTGGAGCGCGGTCACCCCCGGCTCGAGATGCAACGTGTCCTCGACGCGCTGGAGGCCGTCGGCGTCGCCCTCACGCTCGACGAGGCCGGCGACACCGCCCATTCGGGCGGCTCCGAAGACTGGGACGACGTGTTCGCGGAACTGTCGGAGCGTCCAGAGCGGCACGATGGCTGACGGCCGGCTCGTCGTCTACATCGACGGCATCCGCATCGGACTGCTGGAGCAGGACTCCCGCGGTCGCGTGTCGTTCGGGTACGACGATGGCTACCGTGACAGGCCCGACGCCACGCCGCTGTCGCTGTCGATGCCGCTCACCAGCGCCACTCATCCACCTCGTGTCGTCCGTGCTTTCATCGCCGGCCTGCTTCCCGACAGCGAGCGTGCGCTGGAGCGGCTCGGCCGCAAGTACGGCGTGTCACCGAACGACCCGTTCGCGCTGCTGCGCCACATCGGGATGGACGCCGCCGGCGCGGTGCAGGTCCTCCCGGAGGACATCGAGGCCACGGACGCGGCGACCCGGCAGGGCGACGTCGAATGGCTGACCCATGATGCGCTGGAATCGATCCTCGCCGGGCTGGCGCGCAGCCCGGACACGTGGGACCCCGGGCGGGACACCGGACGCTGGAGCCTGGCCGGGGCGCAGAGCAAGGTCGCCCTGTTCCGCGCCGCCGACGGCCGCTGGGGCGTTCCGCGGGACTCCACGCCAACCACGCACATCCTCAAACCGTCGATGCCGAACTACGACGGTCACCACCTGAACGAACACCTCTGCCTTCGCGCCGCGCAACTCGTGGGCCTCCCGGCGGCGAGGACCGAGATCCTGCGCAACGAGCGATTCGAGGTGCTGATCTCGCACCGGTACGACCGGCGCCCGGTCGACGGCCGATGGCGGCGGCTGCACCAGGAGGACCTGTGCCAGGCCCTTGCGGTACACCCGGTGAAGAAGTACCAGTCCGACGGGGGCCCGGGTGTCGGCGAGATAGCCGACCTGTTCGCCCGGAGCATGTCCGGAGCCGTCCGACGGGTCAACGCGCGCACGATGTTCGACTACCTCGTGTACAACGTCGCGATCGCTGCGCCCGACGCCCACGCGAAGAACTTCTCCTTGATGCTCGGCGCCACGGCCGTCCGCCTCGCTCCGCTGTACGACGTCGCGTCGATCCTTCCGTACGACGTCGAGCCGGGGCTCAAGTCGGCCATGAAGATCGGCGAGACCTGGGGTCTGGCGAACGTCTCCGCCGAGGACTGGGCGGCCGCGGGCGCGCGGCTGGGCCTGCCGAAGGACGAAGCCGTCGAACGGGCCGCCGACCTTCGCTCGCGGGTTCCGGCGGCGATGCACACGGCGGCGACCGAGGACGCGATTCCCGACCGTCTCCGCAAGCGCGCCACCGCGATCGCCGACCTGGTCACCGCACACGTCGAGCGCAAGCGAGACAGCTGGGGGCGGACGAGCACGGCGCGGTGAGCGTCGTACGACGAACTGCCTGTCCCACCGCGGCGATCCGCCTGCGACACTGTGAGGCGTGCCGCGCTTCATCGCCTCCCGCCCGGACACCGGGTTGCTGTCGCTGCCGTGGGACGTGCCGCTGGAAGAGTGGCCGGACGACCGACTGGTCGCGCTGCCGCGCGGTATCTCGCGGCACGTGGTGCGGTTCGTCCGGGTCAACGGGCAGGTGTATGCGATCAAGGAGGTGATGGAGCACCTCGCGCTGCACGAGTACCGGCTGCTCCG
>DASXRB010000498.1:0-5513 GCA_036506875.1 Kribbellaceae bacterium
CGCTCGTGGCGTTCAGCTTCATCGTGCACGATCCGAGCGGGATCATGCCGCGGTCCAGCGCGTAGTCGTAGTCCGCGAGCTTGCGCAGGTAGCGCAGCATCGACGTCTCCGACCGGTGCGTGTTGAACACCGGGTGGGTCAAGAACGACGAGGTGCGCGCGACCGCCTCGGGGAGTGCCGCCCCGTCGGTGCTGGTCAGCGCGACCCCGAACGCCTGCGCGACCCGGCCGAGCGCGATCGGGTCGGTCTTCTCGTCGCACGAGATGCCGACGTGGTCGGCGTCCGCGAGCCGCAGCCAGACGCCGTTGTCCCGGGCGGCCGCGACGACCTCGGCCGCGCGGCCGGGCACCCGCGCCAGCACGGTGTCGAAGAACGTGTCGTGCACGACCTCGACGCCGCCGGCGCGCAGCGACGCGGCCAGGTCGGCGGCGTGCCGGTGGACGCGCTGCGCGATCGCCGTCAGCCCGTCCGGGCCGTGGTACACGGCGTACATCGAGGCGACGACGGCGAGCAGCACCTGCGCGGTGCAGATGTTCGAGGTGGCCTTCTCGCGGCGGATGTGCTGCTCGCGGGTCTGCAGCGCCAGCCGGTACGCCGGGGCGCCGTCGACGTCGCGGCTCACGCCGACCAGCCGGCCCGGCAGGCTGCGCTCCAGGCCCTGGCGGACCGAGATGAACGCGGCGTGCGGGCCGCCGTAGAACAGCGGCACGCCGAACCGCTGCGAGGACCCGACGACGATGTCGGCGCCGTTCTCGCCCGGCGGGGTGAGCAGGGTCAGCGCGAGCAGGTCGCTCGCGACCGCGACCAGCGACTCGCGCTCGTGCGCGGCCTCGATCAACGGCCCGAGGTCACGGACCAGGCCGGACGAGCCCGGGTACTGCAGCAGCACGCCGAAGAAGTCGCCGTCCGGCAGCCCGCCGGTGGTGTCGGCGACCACGACCTCGATGCCGAGCGCCTCGGCGCGGGTGCGCACCACGGCGATCGTCTGCGCGAAGGTGTCGGCGTCGACCAGGAACCGGTCGGACTTCGACGTGCGGTTCGAGCGGTGCGCCAGCGTCATCGCCTCGGCGGCCGCGGTGGCCTCGTCGAGCAGCGACGCGTTCGCGACCGGCAGGCCGGTGAGGTCGGAGACCACGGTCTGGAAGTTCAGCAGCGCCTCGAGCCGGCCCTGGGAGATCTCCGGCTGGTACGGCGTGTAGGCCGTGTACCAGGCCGGGTTCTCGACCAGCCGGCGGACGATCACCGACGGCGTGAAGGTGCCGTAGTAGCCCTGCCCGATCATCGAGGTCGCGACGGAGTTCTTGCCGGCCAGCGCGCGCAGCTCGCCGAGCGCGTCCACCTCGGAGGCCGGCTCCGGCAGCCGCAGCGGCTCGGTGCTGCGGATCGAGTGCGGCAGCGCGGCGTCCACCAGGGCGTCGACGGTGTCGTAGCCGACGGCTCGAACCATCCGTTCGATCTCGCCCGCGCGCGGACCGATGTGACGGTCGGCGAAGGTGGCGGACACCGAGCGGCTGTCGGCTGATGGGGTGACGGCGTCAGACACTGGAGGCTCCATCTGGTGAACTACCTGTTGGGCCTCCCCCTCTGTCACCCGTGACGCATCCTGTGTGTGTCACGATCGGCGCCACGCGCTCCAGAGTTGCCTGTGACACTCGGTCCATGGGCCTGAGAGGTTCCGGGGAGGAATTGCCCCTTCGGCGTCCCGGCGCCCGGTAGGCGCACGAGAACTCTCCCGAGTGCTGTGTACGGCGTGAAGAAGACTACCAGCCGGGAAACGTCAACCGGTCATCCGCGCCCGGCGCCGGGCCGCCAGCTCGTCTCCCGAGTGGTCCGCGGTCGCGTCGGCGTCGGCACGCTCGGTGGGAAGCTCAGACAGCGAGCCCTCGACCTCGCGCCACACACCGCCGAGCGCGATCCCGAACACACCCTGCCCACCGGCCAGCAGGTCGATGACCTCGTCCGGCGAGGTGCACATGTAGACGCTGGCGCCGTCGCTCATCAGGGTGATCTGGGTCAGGTCCTCGATGCCGTGCTCACGCAGGCTGGCGACCGCGGTGCGGATCTGCTGCAGGGAGATACCGGTGTCGAGCAGCCGCTTGATCACCTTGAGCAGCAGGATGTCCCGGAAGCCGTACAGGCGCTGGGTGCCGCTGCCGCTCGCCGGCCGCACCGACGGCGCGATCAGCCCGGTGCGCGCCCAGTAGTCGAGCTGCCGGTAGGTGATCCCGGCGGCCGCGCAGGCGACCGGACCGCGGAAACCGACGTCGTCCGGCATCGGCGAGAGGTCGTCGTCGAACAGCAGGCCCTGGACACCGGCGTGCTGTGCCGCCTCGGCACGCTTCGCGGACTGCCCTGGCTGCGCTGTCGCATCGGTGTCGCCGGTGCGGGTCACGCCGAGACCTCCCTGGGAAGTGAGTGGCGCCGCGCCACCCGCTCACCAGGCCGCACGAACCACATCAGTGGAGTTACATCCACATTCACCGTAGGCGCCCCCGACAGACCGGTCAACGACCGGCACGCGGGCTAGCTCTTGTCGAAATCTTCCGGAGTGACCTGGTCCAGGAACTCCCGGAACTTCTCGACCTCTTCCTCGGCCTGCACCTCGGTGTCGCCGTTGTCGCCGAGCTCGCCGTCCGGGACCGGGATGCCGGCCTCGGCGAGGATCTCCTCCGCGCAGTACACCCGGGTCCCGGTGCGCAGCGCGAGCGCGATCGAGTCCGACGGCCGGGCCGAGATCTCGAGGCTGTCGTCGAAGACCAGCACGGCCTCGAAGACACCGTCGGTCAGGTTCACGATCCGGACCTGGGTGAGCCGATGGCCCAGCTGTCTGATGCACTCCGCGAACAGGTCGTGGGTGAGCGGACGCGGAGGCTCCATGCCCTGCTGGGCGAACGCGATCGCACTGGCCTCGGCGGCCCCGATCCAGATCGGCAGGTACCGCTCGCCGGCCACCTCGCGCAGCAGCACGATCGGCTGGCTGGAGGGCATCTCCACCCGGACTCCGACTACGTCGACTTCACGCACAATGTCAGGGTACTCCGAGGGCCCTCAGGCCAGAACGGACCAGCGCGGCGTGCAGCCGCAACGTCAGCGCCGCCATCGTCGCGGCCACCTCGCCCGCGTCGGACCCGTGGTGCCGGGCCAGCGGGGTGACGACCTGCTCGACCAGGCCGACCTCGCGGTCGGCAGCGGTGCGGAACGGCCGCAGGTGCCGCGGCTCCACGCCGTACGCCGCGATCTCGCCGGCGGTGCGGGCGATCGTCAGCGCGTCCGCGTCGTAGTAACGGCCGCGCCGGTGCACCAGTCCGTACGACTCGAGCTCGCGCAGCAGGTCGGCGCCGATCCCGGCCGAGGACAGCAGCTCCTCACGGGTGAGCCGCAGCCGGCTCGTCGTACCGAAGGACGACGGGGCCGGGAGGCCGTCGTCGCCGAGGTCGTCCGGGACCGACGGGGCGCCGCCGGCGCGGGCCGGCTGGAGGCCGCGGTCGAGGGCGGACAGGTGCTCCTTGATGACCTTCAGCGGCAGGTAGTGGTCGCGCTGCGCGGCCAGCACGTAGCGCAGCCGCTCGACGTCGGCGTCGCTGAACTTGCGGTAACCCGACGGGGCCCGCGCGGGCGTCACCAGGCCCTCGGCCTCCAGGAACCGGATCTTCGAGACGGTGACGTCGGCGAACTCGGCCTGCAGCCGGGCCAGGACCTCCCCGATGCCGAGCCGGCCTTCCGGCTCGCCACCTCCCGGGGAGGCCGGCTGGCTCAACCCTCGAACCCCTGGCCGCTGGCGTAGTACACCAGCCGGTACTTGCCGATCTGGACCTCGTCGCCGCCGGACAGCGCGACCTCGTCGATCCGGTCGCGGTTCACGTACGTGCCGTTCAGGCTGCCGACGTCGCGGACCTTGGTGCGGTCGCCCTCGCGGCGGAACTCCGCGTGCCGGCGCGACACCGTCACGTCGTCGAGGAAGATGTCGCTGTCCGGGTGCCGGCCGGCGGTCACCACGTCGGTGTCGAGCAGGAACCGGCTGCCCGCGTTCGGGCCGCGCTGCACGATGAGCAGCGCCGAGCCGGCCGGCAGCGCCTTGACGGCGGCCTCGTCCTCCGCGGTGAGCTGGGTGCCGTCGATCCGCTCGGTGTCGCTGTCCGCGATCGGCGCGATCATCGCGGTGTCGCCGATGCCGCCGGCCGGACGGTCGACGGGTGCCAGCAAACTGCCGCACTGCGAGCAGTACCTGCTGCCCTCGGGGTTGTTGTGCCCGCACTTGTTGCAGAACGGCATGGTGATCCTCTCGATCGCCTGGGCGCCCGGTCCTCGGGGCCGGTCACAACCCTCAATCTCGGGTTGAGACCAGCACGGTCAACGTATCAGTTCTCTTCGAGCTGGCCCTCGTAGGTCTCCGCGTCCATCAGGCCGTCCACCTCGTCGGCGTCGTCCAGCTCGACGTCGATCAGCCAACCTTCGCCGTACGGGTCGGTGTTGACCAGGTCCGGCTGGTCGGCGAGCGCCTCGTTCACCGCGGTGACGGTGCCGCTGACCGGCGCGAACAGGTCGCTGACGCTCTTGGTGGACTCCAGCTCGCCGCAGCTGTCACCGGCGCGGATCGCGGTGCCGACCTCGGGCAACTGCACGAACACGATGTCGCCGAGCGCGTTCTGCGCGAAGTCCGTGATGCCGACCCGCGCGTTGCCGCCGTCCGCCTTGACCCACTCGTGCTCGGCTGTGTACTTCAGGTCTTCGGGATACACCGCTGTTCCTCTTTCGGTTGGTACGACGCAAACGGAGGGGAATCACTTCGTGGGGCTGGCCGCCGGGCGAGCGTAGCGATGCTCCTGAGGCGTGTGCAAGGCGGTCACCTCCACGGTCTGGACCTCGGTCACCTCGGCCGTTCCGTTGATCTGCGGACCCGTGATCTCGCTCACCAGACCGCCCGGGAAGTTCGCCGCCTCGGACAGGTTGTGGGAGTCTCCGATCGCCTCGATCACGTACGGCGCCTCGATCTTGGTGCCGTCGACCAGCACGCCCGGCGGGCTGTCCACGAAGGCGCTGCTGGCCACCACCCGGACCTTGCCGTTGATCTGGATCGCCTCGGCGCCGGCGTCGCGCAGCTCCTCGATCGCGTCCAGCAGGTTGCTGGCCTGCACCTTGCTGTCCGGGTCGGTCAGCGTGATCCGCACCCCGGGTCCCTCGGCGGGCAGCGTGCCGGCCAGGATGCCGAGCACCTTGATCTGCTCCTGCGCCTGGGCGCGGGCGTTCTGGGCCCGGTCGGCGCCCGACGACAGCTGTCCCTTGCGCTGCTGCAGGTCGGCGATCTCCGACTCCAGCCGCCGGGTCGACTGGCCCAGCCCGTCCAGGATCGTGATCAGGTCCTCGCGGCGCGCGTTGGCGTAGCCCTCGTCGGCGAGGTTCAGCCGGACCTGGACCACCGCCATGAACGCGACCAGGCCGAGGACGACGCCGACGATCGCCTGACCGCGCGACGGCCGCATCCCGGTCCGCAACCGCTGCCAGGCCCCGACCGC
>DASXRB010000499.1:0-3978 GCA_036506875.1 Kribbellaceae bacterium
ACTGCCACCTCGACGGTCGACTCGGCGTCGGCCGGCTCCGGCTCCGCGCTGACCGCAGGGCCATACGCGTGCGACGCCTCCACGCGGGTCGCCTTCCGCGCCGGGCCGGCGGTGCGTCGTACCGGGAGATCGCGCTGCCGGCGCACCGACATCCGCGCGGCCACCAGGAACACCACCACCAGCAGCCCCGGGATCGCCGGCGTCCATACCGGCAGGATCGCGAACGCGGCCAGCGCGCCGACCGACAGCAGGGACAGGGTGAGGATCGACAGCACCCGGCGGCGGCGCATCGCGGCCACGCGGCGGGCCCGCAGGGTGGCGGCCGAGCGCTTCGACTCGGGGGCGATCACGGGCCGCTCGTCGCCGCGGCGGACGACGTACGACGACCGGCCGCCCTCGGCGCGCCGGGACAGCACCCGCAGCGCCGACGAGTACCGTTCCACCGAACGCAGGCTGTTCTGCTCGTCGTGACGGCGCAGCCACATGGGCACGAGGTAGGCGGCCCATGCGGCCACGATCGCCACATAGATGAGCCCAGTCGTCCCCATGCGGACGACGCTAAGTCCATGGCACGGTTCCGCTGCGCATGTGACCCGGTGTGTCGCCAGATCACTGCTGTGACAGATGTGACTCGGCCTGCGCTGTCTAAGCCGGACCGGTGCCGTAGTGGTGCCGGCGGGTGTGTTCGAGCCGTTCGAGGAGGCCGCGCGGGACCTCCTCGGCGTTGAGGGCGAACACGTCGTGGTCGCGCCAGTCGCCGTCGATGTGCAGGAACCGCGGCCGCCGGCCCTCGTAGCGGAAGCCGAGCTTCTCCACCACGCGCAGGCTGGCCTTGTTCTGCGGGCGGATGGCGATCTCGATGCGGTGCAGGCCGAGGGTGAACCAGCAGTGGTCGGCGGCCATCGCGACCGCGGTCGGGATGATGCCGCGGCCGGCGTACGCCTGGTCGATCCAGTAGCCCATGCTCGCCCAGCTCGCCGAGCCGTACGTGATGCCGGAGACCGTGAGCTGCCCGACGATCGGTGCCTTCGCCCGGCCTGCCGCCTCCGAGTACGTGACCACGAACGGCAGCATCCGCCCCTGCCGGGCCTGGCGGTCCATCTCCTTGGCCATGCTGCGGAACGAGTGCGGCCCGCCGCGGCCGCCGGGCGGCGCGGTCGCGTCCCAGGGACGGAGCCAGGACAGGTTGCGGGCGCGGACCGCGTTCCACTCCGCGGCGTCGCGCGCCCGCAGCGGGCGCAGCGTGATCGGGCCCCGCCGCAGCTCCACCGGCCAGGTCGCGTCGGCCACGGTTCAGTCGCTCCTGACATGGTCGCCGCCGCGGACCTGCTCGACGGCGTGCACCAGGATCGGCTCGAGCACCGCCATCCCGTCCTTCACGCCGCCGCGCGACCCGGGCAGGTTGACGATCACCGTCGTGCCGGCGACACCCGCCAGGCCCCGGGACAGCGACGCGGTCGGGATGCCGTTCGCGACGCCGTACGCGCGGATCGCCTCGGCCACCCCGGGCAGCTGCTTGTCGAGCACGCCGGCGGTCATCTCCGGGGTGAGGTCGGTGGGCGAGATCCCCGTCCCACCGGTGGTCAGCACCACGTCGTACGACGCCTCGACCGCGGCGCGCAGGGCGTCCGCGACCGGACCGCCGTCGGGTACCACCTCGGGGCCGTCGACCTGGAACCCCAGCGTGGCAAGGCGTTCGGCGACCAGCGGGCCGGTGGTGTCGTCGTACACGCCGGCGGCCGCGCGGTTGGAGACCGTCACGACGAGGGCTCTCATGCGGGACGCTCCCAGTGCCCGGTCTTACCGCCGTCCTTGGACTCGACGCGGACGTCGGTGATCACCGCGGCGGGGTCGATCGCCTTCACCATGTCGATCAGCGTCAGGCCCGCGACGCTCACCGCGGTCAGCGCCTCCATCTCGACGCCGGTGCGGTCGGTGGTCCTCACGGTCGCGGTGATGGCGACGGCGTCGTCGTCGACGCGCAGGTCGACGGTGACGCCGCTGATCGCGATCGGGTGGCACAACGGGACCAGGTCGGGGGTGCGCTTGGCGCCCTGGATGCCGGCGATCCGGGCGACAGCGAGCGCGTCGCCCTTGGGTACGCCCTCCCCGCGCAGCGCGGCGACCACCTCGGCACTGACGAGAACCTTGCCCGAGGCAACGGCCTTGCGGGCGGTGGGTTCCTTGGCGGAGACGTCGACCATCCGGGCGGCACCGGTGTCGTCGACGTGGGTCAGCTTGGGGTCGGTCATCTTGTCTTCTGTCATGCGGGGCCTTCGTCGAGCAGCCAGGTCTCGACCTGCTCGCCGGGGACCATGCCGGTGATGTGCTCGGGTACGACGACGAGCGCGTTCGAGCGGCTCAGGTCACCCACGAGGTGCGAACCGTGGCCGCCGACGACGCGCACCTGCCAGCCGTCCGGGGTCCGGGAGGCGAGGCCGCGGGCGAACTGGCGCTTGCCCCGTGCGGACCGGAACGGCTCGGTCACCGTCGCCGTGACCGGGGTGCGGGTGTAGGGCTCGTGGCCCATCAGCTTGCGCAGCGCGGGCCGGACGAAGACCTCGAAGGACACGTACGCGGAGACCGGGTTGCCGGGCAGGGTGAAGATCGGGGTCTCGTCCTCGCCGATCACGCCGAAGCCCTGCGGCTTGCCGGGCTGCATCACGACCTCGGTGAACTCGACCGTGCCGAGGGTGCTGAGCACCTCCTTGACCACGTCGTACGCGCCCTTGCTGACGCCGCCGGAGGTGACGACGACATCGGCGCGGACGAGCTGGTCGTTCAGGGTGTCCATGACCGTCTTCGGGTCGTCGGCGACGATGCCGACCCGGTACGGCACCGCGCCGGCCTGGCGGGCGGCGGCCGCGAGCGCGTAGCTGTTCGCGTCGTACACCTCGCCCTCGCCGAGGGGCGTCCCGGGCTCGCGCAGCTCGCTGCCGCTGGACACGATCACGACCCGCGGCCGGGGGCGGACCAGCACCCGCGGCCGGCCGACCGCGGCCAGCAGCGCGACCTGGCGCGGGCCGATGACCGTGCCCGCATCGAGCAGCCGGTCGCCGGCGCCGAGGTCCTCTCCCATCCGGCGGATCGAGTTGCCGACGTCGGGCTGCTGGACGACCGCGACGTTCGCGATGCCGCCGTCGGTCCACTCGACCGGGACGACGGCGTCGGCGCCGTGCGGCACCGGCGCACCGGTCATGATCCGGATCGCGGTTCCGGGCGCGACGGCGATCGGGGCGCCGCTGCCGGCGGCGACCTCGCCCGTCACCGGCAGCGTCACCGGGTGCTCCTCCGTCGCGCCGGCGAGGTCGGCGGCGCGGACGGCGTAACCGTCCATCGCGGAGTTGTCGAAGCCGGGCAGGCTGATGGTGGAGTCGACGTCCGCGCACAGCACCAGGCCGAGCGCCTCGGCGAGCGACTGCTCGAACGGCGGCAGCGGCCGGACCGTGTCCAGCACGACCCGCAGGTGGTCGTCGACGCTCCTCCTCATGCGCGAGACCCTAACGCTTCCAGCCCTCATCGTGGCCGGACGCCACCGATTCCGTCCGGCAGGCGGGTCTTGACATCCCATAGCTAATGCTATTAGCTTTGTCGCTATCAACCTTAGCTATTGAGGAGGAGATGGCGACGATGACGAAGCACCTCGACCTGCCGGGCGGCCGGATCGCGTACGACGACACCGAGGGCGGCGGTCCGCTGGTCGTGTGCACTCCCGGGATGGGCGACACCCGCGCCTCCTACCGCCACCTGCGGCCGCTGCTGGTCGCGGCCGGCTACCGGGTGGTGACGATGGACCTGCGCGGCGAGGGCGAGTCGACGGCCGGGTGGTCCGACTACAGCACGACCGCGGTGGCCGCCGACATGCTGGCGCTGATCCGGCACCTGGACGCCGGGCCGGCGGTCGTCGTCGGCAACTCCTACACCGGCGGGCCGTCGTTCCTGGTCGCCGCCGAGGCCCCGGACGAGGTCACCGCGCTG
>DASXRB010000500.1:0-2459 GCA_036506875.1 Kribbellaceae bacterium
GTCGACACCGACACCTCCGCCGGCGATGACGACACCACGGTCCGCACCGACCCCGCGTCCACCCGCACGATCCACGCGAAGACGTCGGCCGGCGACATCGAGATCGCGTACGGCGACTAGGCTCCTGCGCATGTCGGTAGACGATCGGCCGCGGGGGCTGCTGGTGGACTGGGGCGGCGTGCTGACGTCCGGGCTGCGGGAGGCGCTGGAGGCCTGGACCGAGGCCGACGGGATCGACTACGACGCGTACTTCACCGCGGTCACCGACTGGATCTCGGCGAGCGCGCTCGAGGCCGAGCTGAACCCGATCCACGCGCTGGAGCGCGGCCAGCTCGCGGTACCGGACTTCGAACGCCGGCTGGCCGCGGTCCTGCGCCGCCGCGACGGCGGCCCGGTGGAACCCGAGGGCCTGATCGAGCGGATGTTCGCGCACTTCGAGCACCAGCCGCAGATGTCGGCGCTGGTACGGCGCGCCCGCGACGCCGGCATCCGCACCGCGCTGCTGTCGAACTCATGGGGCAACAGCTATCCGCGGCACACCTGGGACGGCATGTTCGACGCGATCGTGATCTCCGGCGAGGTCGGCCTGCGCAAGCCGGAGCCGGACATCTACCACTACGCCGCGGACGCGATCGGGCTGCCGCCCGGCGACTGCGTCTTCGTCGACGACCTGCCGCTCAACGTGACCGGCGCGCAGGCCGTCGGCATGGTCGCGATCCACCACAC
Organism: Kribbellaceae bacterium; assembly: GCA_036506875.1. Taxonomy (GTDB): domain Bacteria; phylum Actinomycetota; class Actinomycetes; order Propionibacteriales; family Kribbellaceae; genus DASRHY01. Next base: position 727 of record DASXRB010000500.1, read on the forward strand.
CGAGTACGACGCGACCCGGCGCGAGCTCGAGGCGCTGTTCGGCCTCGACCTGCGCTGAAACCGCGTCGCTCCAACCCCCATAGGATTCACCGAGTGGACAGACTCCGCAGGCTGCCGCCGTACCGGACCGGTGCGGGCCTCGTCGCGATCGTCACCGGGGCGCTGGTCGCGATCCTGAACCGGACCGGCGCGGTCTACGGCACCATGACCGCGGACCTGATCGACCTGCGGGTGTACCGGATGGGCGGCCGGTCGGTGCTCACCGACGGCGCCGTGTACGACGCGCACTTCGAGATCCTCGGCCTGCCGTTCACGTACCCGCCGGTCTCGGCGGTGCTGATGGTGCCGCTGACCGTCGTACCGCTGGCGGTGGCCGCGGTGCTGTGGACCGCGGCGTCGGTGCTGTGCCTGGCGTGGGTGTGGCGGGTGTTCCTGCCCCGCGCGGACTGGCGGCTGGTGCTGGCGCTGCTGACCGGGTCGCTGTTCCTGGAGCCGGTGCGGGAGAACCTGGCCAAGGGTCAGATCAACCTGTTCCTGATGGCGATGGTGGTCGGCGGCCTGCTCGGGGCGGCGCCGCGTCCGGTGCGCCGGCCGCGCGACAACGCCGTACGACGGATGCCGGGCGTGGCCGTCGGTGTGGCGGCCGGGCTGAAGCTGACGCCGGTGTTCTTCCTGGTGTTCCTGGCCGTCACCCGGCGCTGGACGGCGCTGCGCAACGCGGTGCTCGGGCTGCTCGGCACGGTGGCGTTCGGGTTCGTGGTGCTGCCGCAGGCGTCGATGCGGTACTGGCGCTCGGTGGTGCGGGACTCGGGCCGGATCGGCAACCCGTACTTCGCGGGCAACCAGTCGGTGATGGGCCTGCTCAGCCGGATCGGCTACCCGGACAGCTGGGTCGGGCAGGTGTGGCTGCTCGCCGCCGGGCTCGCCGGTGCCGGGGCGCTGCTGCTGGCCTGGCGGCTGTGGCGGCGCGGCGACCGGCCCGCGGCGGTGTCGGCGGCGGCGCTCGGCGCACTGTTCGCCTCGCCGGTGTCGTGGACGCACCACTGGGTCTGGGCGGTGCCGCTGGGCGTCGTCCTGGTCCGCACGGTGCGCGGCCGCCGGGCGCGGCTGGTCACCGGCCTGGCCTGGTACGGGCTGTTCCTGGCCGGACCGATGTGGTGGGTCCCGTGGTACGGCGAGACCACACTGCACTGGACGGTGTGGCAGTCGTTGCCTGGCAACGCGTACCTGATCGCCGGCGCGGTCTGGTTCGTCGTCCTGGCGCGGCACGCGTGGCGACCGATGACGCCGCCGGCCGCGATGACGCCGCGCCTGCAGGCCGCCGGCGCCTGAGGCACCTGCCTCACACGGAGAACAGCAGCGTCAGGCCGCCGACGGTGTAGCCGACCATGACGACCAATAGCGGAAGCTGGCCGGCCAGCGCGGAGCGGCGCGGGAACAGCGCCACCGCGCGGTCGTGCGCGGACACCACGCCGAGCACGTGCCCGGTGAGCACGGCGGCGACCTGTGCGGTGGCGATCGCGGTGCTGTGGTTGGCGATGCCGGTGTTCACCGCGAGCAGGCCGGTGCCGAACAGGTTCCAGCCGCGGCTCAGCGGGTCGCTGACCAGGATCGCCGTGCGCTGGCCCTCCAGCACGAACAGCGTCAGGTAGTGCGCCACGACGTACCCGAGCGCGATCGGCACCACCGAGTGCGCGAACAGCCCGGGCAGCCGGGTCCGCGAAGTGTGCGCG
>DASXRB010000501.1:0-4995 GCA_036506875.1 Kribbellaceae bacterium
TGCGGTTGCCGACCGGAGGGCCGGCCGCGTCGAGCTCGGTCCAGCCGGTCCCGTTGCCGTCGGTGTCGTACTGCCACTGGCTGCTGCTCAGGCTGATGCTGAAGGCCGACACGTTCGCCGACAGCAGCGGCCGGCTGAGCGCGTTGCCGTTCGGGTCGTTCGCGGTCAGGGTGAGCTGCCCGGTGCCCGGCTCCCAGCGGTATGTGAGGACCTCCGGGTCGGAGGCGGCGAGGTCCTTCGTGCCGTTGCCGTTGAAGTCGGTCCAGAAGGTGATCGCGGTGCTGTCCGACGGCGTGGCCGGCAGGTGGACGGCGACGACCTCGCCGGCCTGGCGCAGCTCGCGGGTCATCCGGTCGACGGCCATCCGCGACTCCTCGTTGACGTTGCTGAGCTCGCGGGTGTCGTCGGTGACCCGGCTGGTGGACATGGCGATGGCCATCAGGATCGTGCCGAGCATGCCGAACAGGCCGATCCCGACCAGCACCTCGACGAGCGTCATGCCCTGGTCGCGGGGTTCGCCCGGGCGGGTCATCGGGCGTCCTCCGCCGTGCAGCTGACGGCCCCGACGGTGACCGACACGCCGGACGACGGGTCGGGCGCGCCGGTGGTCCCGCGGACCGGCTGGGTGGCGATCGTGACGACCCCGGGCAGTGTGACCTTCGCGCCTGTGCCGGTCACCTTGTCCGTGGTCAGTGACGACCAGGACGCGATGTAGTCGCCGAGCACGTGGCCCACGCCGACGGGGGTGGTGAGCGGGACGGCCGCCAGCGGGTCGCTCGTCGCACCGGGCACGATCGTCGCCGCGGTGACGTAGACGATGCCGTTCCAGTACTGCACCACGGCCCGGTAGTCGTAGGTCGTGGACGGCACGTGCGTCGAGCCGTCGACGCGGCAGCGGGCCGACGCGCGGGTCAGCTCGATCCGCAGGATGCCGAGCGGCGCGAAGGTGGTCGGCAGCACCGAGATCGCCGTGCTGCGTGCGACCGCGCAGGACTCGGCCCGGTACGGCGTGGTCAGGTCGCCGCCCGAGGTGGTGAGCAGGTAGCCGCTCGCGGTCACGTACGACAAGACACCGCCGGTACCGGCCGCGCACCCGGTGAGCCCGCTCGGTACCGGGAGCGCGGTGGGGTCGAGCCGGACCAGGGCGCCGGTCAGGCCGAGTGCCGGCAGGTAGCCGCCGGCCGCGGTGTTGCCGACCGTGAAACCCGAGTTCGCGATCACGTCGGTCAGCATCGTCTGCAGCGGCACGGTGGTCGTGCCGGCCCGGGGCAGGCCGTCGTCGACCGTCGCGCTGAGCGGGCCGACGTAGGTGTTGCCCCAGCAGGCGTAGGCGCAGCCACCCACGGGCAGCTGACCGGCCGGGCGGAGGCTGGCGGCCGTGGCGGCCGTGGGCGGTGCGAACACCGAGCCGGTCGCGCCGGAGGTCTGCACGCCCGAGGCGAGGCCGGCGGTCGTGGCCGCGAGGTTCGCGGTGGCGATGACCGCGTTGGAGGTGGTGCCGCTCAGGGCGAGCTGGCCGGCGGTGAACGACAGCGCGCCGGCGTCGGTGGTGACCGAACCGATCTCGACGACCTTCGCGTTCGCCTCCACCTGGACGCGCTGGGTGAACGCTCCCCGCTCGTGGATCTGCGTGTACGTCGTGATGGGTTGCAGCTTGCCGCGGTTCGGCCGCAGCACGGTGATCGTGACGCCGATCAGCTTGGACGGCGGGGAGTCCTTGTCGGCGACCTGGCTGTCGTACCCCACGTCGGGGGTGATGGGCTGCGGCGGAACCGACGACGACAGGAACTGCGTCGCGGTCACCATCACCAGCCGCCCCAGGTTCGGCGCGGTGACGACCGGGCGCACGCTGCGGTAGAACGCGCCCGCGGGCTCGTACGAACAGCGGGTCGCCGTGGGGGAGACGTAACCGCTCCAGCCGGCCTGCGGCTCGTTGAACAGGCCGCCGGTCACGCAGACCGGTGCCGGCGACGTCTCGGTACGCCGGGGGTAGTACGTGTCCAGCACGTCCACGCCGTTGGCCGACTTGGCGACGTAGTACGGGAGTGCGCGCATCCGCTCGAGCTCGCCCTGCGCGATGCCCTTGGCCTGGGTGACCAGCCGGGCCGCCCCGGTGGACCGCAGGCCGACGATCAGCTGGGGAAGCAGCGCGACCATCACCGTCATCAGCACGCCGATGGCGACGATGATCTCGACCAGGCTGAAGCCGTCGTCGGTCGTTGCCGGTTCAGCTGAGCGAGACACGGCCGGTCAGTCCTTCCACGGTCAGCAGGTACGTCTTGGCGGATCCGGACCGGGTCACCGTGACCTTCCCCGGCCACGCGGTGCCGTGCGCGGTGAAGGTGACGCCGGTGCCAGGCGTACCGCTGGGACCGGTGAACGACGGCGCGGACAGGTGGACCTTCGCCGCGCTGGTCGGCTCCGGGCCCTTGACCTTGGTCTTCGCCGCGTCGTCGCACGCGCCGCGGTACGTCGTGTAGGTGTCGGTGGCGACGTCGAACGTCACGCACGAGGCCACGCCCTCGGTGACGGCGCGCTGCTGTGCCTGCCGGAGCACGGACTGCAGCGTGCGGGCCGTGCCGGACTGCTCGCTGGCGAGCGACCACGACCGGGAGCCGGCCACGGCGATGGCCATCATGACGCCGATCAGCATGATCGTCACCATGACCTCGGCCAGCGTGAAGCCGGCGTCGCGCACGGTTCTCGGCATGGATGTCCTCGGATGGTCGTTTCGGGTCCGCTCAAGCGTCGGCAGACGGACGGACCGACTTGAGTCCCCGCGAACTGTTGCCCCTGCCCCCTAAAGCGGCCTTCAGCCGGCGCCGAAGATCCAGGCGTCAACGCGCTTGCATGCCTCGCTTCGTCGAGGGGTGAGCAGCGCACCACTACTGTTTCTCACCCGAGGAGAACACGCATGTTCGCACGTCTCGAGAAGGCGACGAAAGACAAGGACAAGGGCTTCACCCTGATCGAGCTCCTGGTCGTCATCATCATCATCGGCATCCTCGCCGCGATCGCCATCCCGATCTTCCTGAACCAGCGCAAGAAGGGCGTCGACGCGTCGATCAAGTCCGACGTCAAGCAGTTCGCCACCCAGATCGAGACCTACTACACCGACAACCAGTCGTACCCGGCCTCGATCACCTGGAACACCGCCGGCGACGACATCACCGTCGGGACCGAGACGGTCACGGTGTCCGAGGGCAACGTGCTGCAGTACGTGAAGAACAGCGACGGCACCTACAAGATCTGCGGCTACAACACGGACGGCACCGCCGACAGCACCACCAACGTCTTCAAGTACGACTCGGCCGCCGGCGGGCTCCAGCCGGCCAAGACCACCTGCTGACGCGCTCGGCAGGTGGGACGGATCCAGTCCCCCAAAGCTGATCCGTCTCCCCCTCAGTCCGGGGCGGTGCGCGGCACGCGTGCCGCCCCGGGCACCGGTCGACGAAGGCAGGCCGACATGCGGACCATCTCTTTCGGCGGTGTCGTCAGGGCGTTGCTGCTGCTGGCGGTCACGGCCCTTCCCGTCCTCGGAGTCGTCGACGGCGGCTCGATCGGGTACGCGCGGCTGTCGACCGAGGACGACGCGCGGACCGTCGCGCTCGCCGCTGCCCAGGCGGTCCGCGGCGAACCGCTCACCCAGCAGACCGCGCTGATGGCCTACCGGACCGCGAGCGCGACCGCCAGCCGGTTCGGCGCGACCGTCGCCCAGAAGGACTTCACGGTGCATGGCGACGGGAGCGTGACGCTCACCCTGTCGCGGAAGGCACCGACCGTTGTCGTGGGGCGTCTGCCGTTCCTGCGCGACCGCACCGCCGTCTCCGCGACCGTGACGGTCGAGCCGTCGCCGTACACCTGATCAGGAGAGCACTGTGAGCACCAGCGGGCGCCACCGGCGCGATCGCCCGACCCGGAGCCGGACCGCGCTGCGCGGTGCAGCCGCGATGGTGGGCAGCGTGCTGGTCGTAGCCACCGCCGCGCCGGTCGGCGCCGATCCGGGCACTGGGTCCGGCACCTCCGGCACCTCCGGCACCTCCGGCTCCTCCGGCGCCGGGTCCGCCGTCGCCGCATCGCTCCAGCAGCGCGCGGCCGAGCTGCGGCAGCGGGTGCGGGAGACGTACGCCGCCTACCTGCGGGCCGGGTCCCGTGCCGACCTGCTGCGCCGCGAGGCCGTCCTCGCTGACGCGGCGGCCGAGCAGGCGGTCCGGTACGCGGACGGCCTGCACGACCAGGTGTCCGGGCGTTCCGCCCTGCCCGGTCTCGGCCGGCTGCTGTCCGCGCTGCACCACGGCGACCCGGTCCTGGACGACGCGGTCGCCGCCGTCGAGGCGCAGGAGGCGGCGATGAAGACCGCCGCCGAGGCGGACAAGAAGAGCCTGGCCGCCGACGAGGCGATGCGACAGGCCAAGGAGGCGTGGACCGAGGCGACCGCGCAGGCCGTCCAGCTCGACCTGCGCATCCAGGCCGAGAGCATCGCCGAGGAGTCCCTGCGACTGGCTCGCTTCGACGCGTCGTACCGGGTTCCGGCACGGCTGCAGGACCTGCGCAACCGGTCCGCCCTGGAGAGCTGGCGCGCGTACCTGACCGCGCTCGCCGACGCGCGGATCGTGCCGCCCGCCGCGATCCGGCTGGCCGATCCGGCCAGGCTGCCCGCACCGCTCGAGCCCGTGCTCGACGCCACCGGCAGGCCGGTACCGGGTGTGGCCCAGGTGTGGCGTATCGGCGCCGACCCGCTCGTGGTCCTTCCGGCGGAGACGATCCGCGCGGTCTCGGAGGCCTTCACACTGGTCGGCCGCCCGGACGCCGCCGCCGCGGCCGGCCCCGACGCCTACGCCTGCGGCGGCTTCACCCGCGAGGTCTGGCGAGCCGCCGGCTCCACGCTGCCGCGTGACTCCGTCGCGCAGTGGCAGACCCTCGGGCGCGCCGATCGCCTGCATCCCCAGGTCGGCGACCTGGTGTACCTCGGCGACCGCCACTTCGGTATCCACC
>DASXRB010000502.1:0-4788 GCA_036506875.1 Kribbellaceae bacterium
TGTTCCTGGTGCCGGAGGCGAACTGCGCGGCCGCGGCCGACGCCGGGGTGAACGGCATCCAGCTGGTCAGGGTCGGGACGCTGCACGAGGCCATCACCGCCCTGACCGCGCTGGCACACGGCGGGGAAGTGCCGGCATGCACGCGTTAGCCGACGCCGTGCTCGAGATCGAGCGGCACGTCAGCGAGTCCGGCTGGGACCAGCCGGCCCGGCTGTTCGCGCTGGTGCGGACGGCCGACCTGCTCGCCGCCGAGCCGCAACTGGCCGAGCAGCTCGGCCCGGACGCCGCGGAGATGACTCCCGTCGCGCAGGAGGCGCTGCCGTCCGGCGCGGAGGGGGACGGGCTGACCGACGCTCTGGCGCGGATCGAGTGGCCGGAGGCGGTGACCGGCTGCGCGCTCGTGGTCGAGCGGGTGGTGCTGCCGGGCGATGACGGGAGCGTCACGGCCGACGACGTCGCCGCGGCCGCCCGGGACCCGCGCCGGCACGAAGTGCGGATGGTCGGCGGCGTGCTGCGCGACGGCACCCGGTTCGGGGCCGTCCGGCTGCGGACGCATGACGAGGACGACGCGGTGCTCACCGGTACCGACCTGGTACCGACGCTGTGCGAGGTGCTGGCGCTGACCTTCGCGCCGGATCCCTCCCGAGCTGGTGCGCGCACCGCAGACGAGGAGGGTCGGCGATGACCGGCGGAGTGTTCGACATGGGTGAGGAGTTCGAGCGGCGACGTCCGCCGCAGCGCAGCCAGCGCCCGCGGGCACTGCTGCCGACGATCATCACCGTCATCCTGCTCGCGATCGTGTTCAGCGTCTTCACCGACGTGTGGACGTCGCGGCTGTGGTACCGGTCGATCGACATGGGCTCGGTGTTCAGCACCGTGCTCGGCACCCGGGTGCTGCTGTTCTTCGTGATCGGCACGCTGATGGCGGTCACGGTCGCGGCGAACGTGGTGATCGCGTACCGCACCCGGCCGCGGATCCCGCTCGCGCCGCCGCCGAGCCCCGGCTTCGAGCGGTACGGCGAGCTGCTGGAGCACCGCCGCAAGCTCACCGTCGGGATCGTGGCGGCGTTGATGCTCGTGTTCGGCGGCTCGGCCGCGTCCGGGCAGTGGAAGACGTTCCTCGCCTGGCGCAACCGGGTGCCGTTCGGCGTGAAGGACACGCACTTCGGCAAGGACATCTCGTTCTTCGTCTTCGACTACCCGTGGATGCGGGTGCTGCTCGGGTTCGGCTACTCGATCGTGCTGCTGTCGCTGGTCGCGGCACTCATCACGCACTACCTGTTCGGCGGCTTCCGCCCGTCGGCCAAGGGCCAGAAGACGTCCGGTGCCGCGCAGGTACAGATCTCGGTGCTGGTCGGGTTCGTGGTGCTGCTGAAGGCGATCAGCTACTGGCTCGACCGGTACGGGCTGACGCTGTCCGACACCCGGTTGTTCACCGGTATCTCGTACACCGGCGACCACGCCGTGCTGCCCAGCAAGACGATCCTCGCGGTGATCGCGGTGCTGTGCGCGGGGCTGTTCTTCGCCAACGCGGCACGCCGGACCTGGCTGCTGCCGGGTGTCGGCCTGGTGGTGCTGGTGCTGTCCGCGGTGCTGCTCGGCGCGCTGTGGCCGGCCGCGCTGCAGCAGCTGCGGGTGCACCCGAGCGAGGCGATCAAGGAGACCTCGTACATCGAGAAGAACATCGCCGCGACCCGCCAGGCCTACGGGCTGGAGAAGACGAAGGTCACCCCCTACAACGCGAAGACGACCGTTTCCGCCGGACAGCTGAAGGGCGACGCCGAGCTGCTGCCGGGCATCCGGCTGATCGACCCGAGTGTGGTCGCGCCGACGTTCGAGCAGCTGCAGCAGGTTCGCGGGTTCTACTCGTTCCCGGCGGTCCTCGACGTGGACCGGTACAAGATCGGCAAGGACGTGCGCGACACCGTGGTCGCGGTTCGCGAGGTGCAGGTCGACAACCTGCCGGCCAGCCAGCGGAACTGGAACAACGACCATGCCGTGTACACGCACGGCTTCGGTGTGGTGGCGGCGAACGGGAACGGCTACGCGGCGGACGGATCGCCGCAGTGGTCGTCGGGCGGCCTGCCGCCGACCGGCGAGCTGGGAACGTACGAGCCGCGGATCTACTTCGGCGAGCAGTCCCCGGACTACTCGATCGTGGGTGCCGCCAAGGGCAGCTCGCCGGTCGAGTTCGACACCCCGGAGAGCGAGAAGGGCGGCGACCCGAACCTTTCCACCTACTCCGGTGACGGTGGGGTGAACGTGGGTTCGTTCGCCCACAAGCTGCTGTTCGCCACGAAGTTCCGTGACGCCAACATCATGCTGTCGGGGCGGGTGAACTCGGAGTCGAAGATCCTGTTCGACCGGACGCCGCGCGAGCGCGTGGAGAAGGCCGCGCCGTGGCTGACCGTGGACGGAAACCCGTACCCGGCGGTCGTGGACGGCCGCATCAAGTGGATCGTCGACGGTTACACCACGACCGACAACTACCCGTACTCGGAGCGGGTGTCGCTCGAGGAGAGCACTCGCGACACGACCACCGGGCGCGGCCAGATCGCACAGCAGGCGAGCAAGCAGATCAACTACATCCGCAACTCGGTCAAGGCCGTGGTCGACGCGTACGACGGCTCGGTGGACCTGTACCAGTGGGACAAGAACGACCCGCTGCTGAAGACGTGGATGAAGGCGTTCCCGGGCTCGGTCAAGCCGCGTGAGGACATCTCGCCCGGGCTGATGGCGCACCTGCGCTACCCCGAGGACATGTTCAAGGTGCAGCGCGACCTGGTGGCCAAGTACCACGTGACCGACCCGGGCACCTGGTACCAGAACAGCGAGCTGTGGCGGGTGCCGGCCGACCCGACCGTCGCCAGCAGCGCCGACTCGGTCGCGCGCAAGCAGCCGCCGTTCTACCTGTCGCTGCGGATGCCGGACCAGACCGAGCCCCGGTTCTCGCTGACCTCGGTGTTCGTGCCGAACGGCGAGCGGGAGAACCTGACCGCGTTCATGGCCGTCGACGGTGAGGCATCGTCGCCGGACTACGGTCAGATCCGGGTGCTGCAGCTGATCGGCGCGCAGCAGATCCCGGGCCCGGGACAGGTGGAGAACAAGTTCCAGACCGACGACTCGATTCGCACCGTGCTGCTGCCACTGAACCAGCCGAGCAGCGGAACCCGGGCCCAGCTGGGCAACCTGCTGACGCTTCCGCTCGGAGGCGGGCTGCTCTACGTCGAGCCGGTCTACACGGTGCGCACCGCCGGTTCGGGTAGCTACCCGTTGCTGCGGTACGTCCTGGTCGGGTTCGGCGACCGGGTCGCCTACGGAGCGAACCTCCAGGATGCGCTGGACAAGGTGTTCTCCGGCAACTCGGGCGTCAAGACCGGCGAGGAGAACAAGCCGACCACTCCGCCGACCACGCCGACGACGAACCAGACCGTGCAGCAGGCGCTGGCCGAAGCGCAGCAGGCGTTCGTCGAGGCGGACGCCGCGCTGAAGAAGGGCGACCTCGCCGGCTACCAGGCCGCGATGGCCAAGGCCAAGGCAGCCGTCGACCGGGCGGCGAAGGCGTCGCAGCCCACCACGACGCCCACCCCGACACCGACGCCGACCGCGACCCCGACCAGCACACCCAGCCGCTAGCGCTCGACGAACCAGAACACCTCGTCGTCCGCGCGGCCGTCGCCGTACTCGTCGTGACGGCGCTCCGGCAGGTCGTCGTACCCGAGGAAGAGGCCGGAGCGCCGTCAGTAACCCAGCACCCGGTGCAGCCGGAGGAACGTGGTCTCGAAGCCGAGCCGCGGCCAGGTCCGCGACGACAGCAGGTTCGTCACCCCCCAGTCCGTGGCGTAGCTGTCGAACCCGTGCTCGGCCACCCACCACCCGACCGCCTCGCCGAGCGCACGCCCGGCACCCGCGCCGCGCGCCTCCGGCAGGACGGCGGCGAACCCGAGGAACCCCGCGTTGTCCGGCCGGGTGGGCCCCAGGTGCGAGCTCGACTTCTCCAGCGCGCACCCGACCGCCGACCCGACCACGCGTCCGCCGACCTCCGCGACGAACGCCCCGTACGCCTCGTCGTCGATGTCGCTCTCCCACTCCGCCTTCGACTCCTCCAGGTCCGGCATCGTGCCGGCCGAGAAAACCGGCGACAGCCCCTGATGCCTGGGCAGCTCCACCTCGAGCTGGGCGAGCACGTCGATGTCGCGCCGCTCCGCCTGCCGTACGGTGACCGTCGCCGGTGGTCGCGGGGGCGCAGTGGGTACGACGGTGACGGCGTGCGCGTGCTGCTGGCCGAAGCCGAGCCGGTACCAGGCGTCGAGCAGGGCGGTGTCGTGCGCCGGCACCAGCACATAGTGCGCGGTGCGGCCCTCGTCCGCCCAGCGCGCGGCCGCGAGGCCGTACAGGTCGCGCATCGTCTCGGCGTCCTCGGTCGCGAGACCGGCCGACTCCACCCATAGGTTCGGCCCCCACACCGCGGACGGCTTCGGCGCCCCGAGCAGGAAGCCGGTCAGGTGGCCTTCTGTCGTGGCGACCGCTCCGGACGCGCCCTCGGTCAGCCACGCCGTCTCGATCTCGGCGCGGGCGATGGCCGGGTCCTCGTAGCGCTCGGACAGCAGTGGCTGCGCCTTGCGGTGCTCCCGATGCCGTACGGCGAGCAGCCGGCCCGCCTCGTCCAGGTCCCCGGCCTCGAACGGCCGCACCTCCACACCCCTCATGGGGTCGACGGTAGATGCGCCTGGCGGCTGCGGTCACCCGGTTTACCGCCCGGCCACCGCCGATTTGGTTGACCCGACG
>DASXRB010000503.1:0-5025 GCA_036506875.1 Kribbellaceae bacterium
CGCCTTCGGCGCGGCGGGTGTCGGGGTCGGCACGCTCGCCGTGCACTTCCACGACACATATGGCCAGGCGCTGGCGAACACCCTGACCGCGCTGCGCTCGGGCGTCACCACCGTCGACAGCTCGGCCGGCGGCCTGGGCGGTTGTCCGTACGCCGAGTCCGCCACCGGCAACCTCGCGACCGAGGACCTGGTCTGGCAGCTCGACGGTCTCGGCATCGAGTCCGGCGTCGACCTCGCCAAGCTCGTCGACACCAGCGTCTGGATGGCCGACCGCCTCGGCCGCCCCGCGGTCTCCCGCGTCGTCCAGGCCCTCGCGGGCAGCTGATCCGCGCCGTTCCTCGGAGCTGGTCGCTCGAGTCGCACACCGCTAGCGGTGTGCGACATCGCCAGCGATGTGCAACTCGCGGAAGTCTTTCCAGACTCTGACACTCGCGCCAGCGGCCGGACTAGCGTGCGGGACGGCGGGTGCGGGTGAGGCGGTCGCGGCTGGTGGGGTCGGCGGGGGTCTCGACGAACAGCAGCAGGTCGGGGTGAGCGGCGACGGCGAGCTCGGTGACGCGCAGCGCGATCTCGCCGGCGTCGGGATGCACGATGCGGCGGATCCGGGTCTCGGCCTCGGCGACCTCGTGCCGGGACCAGAGCTGCTCGAACTCGGGGCAGAGCTGGATCAGCCGGGCGAGGTCCTCCTCCCAGGCCGGGTCGCCGAGGTGCGCGCCGTACGCCGCGCGCAGCCGCGCCACCATGTACGGCACCTCGGTCGCGTAGTTCAGCATCGCCGTCTTGGCCCGCGGCTCGGTCACGACGCACCACAGCATGTTCTTCTGGATGCACGGCAGCGTGTGCCACTCGCTGAACAGGTCCCGGTACGCCTGGTTGGCCGCGACGATGTCGTAGCGGTCGTTGGTCAGCACGGCGGGCGTCGGGTCGAGGGCGTCGACGATCTCGCGGAGCAGCTCGTCGTCCGGGTCGGCGGTGCGCGGCGGTCGCAGCGGGGTCGCCTCGGCGAGGCGGTAGAGGTGCTCGCGCTCGGGTTCGGCCAGCTGCAGGGTTCGGGCGACCGAGTCGAGGACCTGGATGCTGGCGTTGATCGGGCGGCCCTGCTCGAGCCACGTGTACCAGGTGATGCCGACGCCGGCGAGCAGCGCGACCTCCTCGCGGCGCAGCCCGGGCGTGCGGCGGCGCACACCGGGCGGCAGTCCGACGTCGGCCGGGCGCAGCTGGGCACGGCGAGCCTTCAGGAACTCGCCGAGCTCCGCCCGCCGGTCTCGTCCCCTCGACTGCGCGACCACCGACACACCGTCCATCGTGCCAGCCGCCCCCGACAGTTCCCACCGGTTTGCCGCGGTACGACGATCGGCACGATGGTGCCGGCGGTACCAGCACCGACAGGATCTCGGTGCGCCCGGCCTACTGCTCGATGGGGCGGGGGATGCGGCGGACCAGCGCGGTGTCCGCGTACTGACCGATCTTGTACGTCGACCAGCCGTCCACCCCGGCCCCGACGGCGCCGCCGAGCAGCGGGATCCGGCGGGTCACGGTGAGCGCCATCCGCTTGCCGCTGAGCCGCGCGATCAGCTCGGTCATCACCTCGGCCGACACCCGCCGGTCGAGATCCGGGTCGAACACCGGCGCGGTCGCCATCGCCATCGGTGACGTCGGCAGCGCGGACTTCTTCAGCCGGTCCGTGACACCCTCGTCGCCGAGCAGGCAGGTGACCACCGCGGTCCGCACCCGCGGGTCGTCCAGCTCGTAGCCCCGCAGCGCGGCGATCGACGCCACCATCCGGGCCTGCACGACGGCCAGGCCGGTCAGGTTCGCGGGAAGCGCGACCGGCAGCGTGATCAGCCCGCCGACGCTGGTGACGAAACCCTGGACCCCGGCCAGCCGGATGTGCTGGTCGACGATCGCCGCGACCGCCTTCTTCGGGTCGTCCGGATGCTTGGCCTGATAGCGCCGGGCCACCGCCTCCGCGCCCGGGAAGCCGCGGTAGCCGTCGATCGCGAGCTCGAGGACCTGGCGCAGCACCCCGGCGGCGGCCTGCGGTGCGAGCCGCTGGGCGGCGGGCGCGAGACTGCTGGCGACGAACCTGGCGACTCCGGCCACAGTGCTTGCTCCTCGGTACTGCCTGCGTGGTGCCGGCGCCGCGGGGTGGCGCGGGCGGGCCCCTCCACGATACGCGTCCGGCGCAGGTCACCGGGTCCGGTGGAACCCGGGCCCGTCCCCGAGCGGATCGACCGCGTTCGACAGGATGGGATCGTGAGCGTGGAGCCGCCGCCGAGCCTGTGGGACTTCCCGCCCGCGACCGTCGCGGGGCGCGGGGACGTCGTCGCGGCCGGTGCGGACCTGGAGCCGGGCACCGTGCTCGCGGCGTACCGCCAGGGCCTGTTCCCGATGCCCGACGGCACGGGCCTGCTGTGGTGGTCACCGGCCCGGCGCGGCATCTTCGAGGTCGCCGGGTTCGCGCCGTCGCGGTCGCTGCGGCGCGCGCGGGCGTCGTACGAGATCCGCGTGAACACCGCGTTCGACGAGGTCATCCGCGGCTGCGCGGACCCAGGCCGGCCGGGCGGCTGGATCGACCCGGGCATCGTCGCGTCGTACACCCGGCTGCACGAGCTCGGCTGGGTGCACTCGGTCGAGGCGTGGGACGACCAGGGCCTGGCCGGGGGGCTGTACGGCGTGGCGATCGGCGGGCTGTTCGCCGGCGAGTCGATGTACCACCGGCGCACGGGCGCGTCGAAGGCCGCGGTCGCCGGGCTGATCGAGCTGCTCGGCGACGAGTACGCCGACCGGCGGTTGCTGGACGTGCAGTGGCTCACCCCGCACCTGGCCTCGCTCGGCGCGACCGAGATCAAGCGCGACGAGTACCTGCGCCGGCTGCGGGTGGCCCTCGAGCTCCCGCGGCCGGCCGCCCTCGGCTGACGGCCTGTCAGGATGGGCCGCATGACCCTGGCCCCTGACGTGATCCGGGCGGCGCCGAAGGTGCTGCTGCACGACCATCTCGACGGCGGGCTGCGGCCGGCCACGATCATCGACCTCGCGGCCGGGATCGGGCATCGGCTGCCGCGTACGGACGCGAACGAGCTCGGCCGGTGGTTCGTGGAGTCGGCGGACTCGGGCTCGCTGGAGCGGTACCTGGAGACGTTCGACCACACCGTCGCGGTGATGCAGACGGCCGACGCGATCAGCCGCGTCGCGGCCGAGTGTGTCGAGGACCTCGCGGCCGACGGTGTGGTCTACGCCGAGGTCCGGTACGCGCCGGAGCAGCACCTGGCCGAAGGACTGTCGCTGGAGCAGGTGGTCGATGCGGTCGCGGAGGGGTTCGAGGCCGGGATGGCGGCGGCCGCCGCGGCCGGTACGACGATCGTCGCGCGCCAGCTGCTCACCGCGATGCGGCACCAGGCCCGGTCCCGCGAGATCGCCGAGCTGGCGGTCGCCTACCGCGACGACGGTGTCGTGGGCTTCGACATCGCCGGCGCCGAGGCCGGGTACCCGCCGACCCGGCACCTCGACGCGTTCGAGTACCTGCAGCGCGAGAACGCGCACTTCACCATCCACGCCGGCGAGGCGTTCGGGCTGCCGTCGATCTGGCAGGCGATCCAGTGGTGCGGCGCGGACCGCCTCGGCCACGGCGTCCGCATCATCGACGACATCGAGCCCACCGTGGACGGCGCCCGCCTCGGCCGGCTGGCATCGTATGTCCGCGACAAGCGCATCCCGCTCGAGATGTGCCCCAGCTCCAACGTCCAGACCGGCGCCGCCGCCTCGATCGCCGAGCACCCGATCGGCCTGCTCGCCAAGCTCCGCTTCCGGGTCACCGTGAACACCGACAACCGCCTGATGAGCGGTACGACGATGACCCGCGAGCTGGCCCTGCTGTCGGAGGCGTTCGGCTACGACCTCGACGACCTGCGCTGGTTCGCGATCAACGCGATGAAGTCCGCCTTCATCCCCTTCGACGAGCGCCTGGCGATCATCGACGGCGTCATCAAGCCCTGGTACACCGACGCCGGCTGAGAGCCGGAACGCACAGCTGTGCGTCGGGATTCCCGGAGGAATGCGAAGAAATCGGGACATCTTGTTTACCGGCAGGTGTCGTTTGTGACTATGAATTGCCGCGCGTTGACGGGCCGTGAACCCCGTGTGACGATGCGGCGGTGGGTGACTTGGGGGACGTAACAACGATCGACTGGCATTCGTTCGGGAGCAGGCTGCGGAGGTCCCGGCAGCGGCTCGGCATCACGCAGGACGAACTGGCGCGGCGGTCGGGGGTGAGTGTGCGGACGCTGCGTCACCTCGAGCTCGGCCAGGTCGCCGAGCCGCGGGCGGACTCGCTGCGCCGGCTGACCGCCGTGCTCGGGCTGACCATCCCGCGCAGCCGCACCGACGACGCCGCGCCCGGGAACGCCTTGCGGATAAGCGTTCTGGGCCCGCTGCAGGTCGCGTCGGTGCGGTCGCCGCGGCGCACCGAAGAGCTCAGGATCGGCCCGGCGATGCCGCGCAACCTGCTCGGGCTGCTCGCCCTCCACCCGAACCGAACCGTCAGCCGCGAGGAGATCGTGGACGTGCTCTGGCCGGACGACCCGCCGCGCACGCACGTCAACCTGGTGCATACATATATCGCCAGAATTCGCAAGGCATTTAAACCCGGCCGCCCCGGAAAGGAGTCGATTGTCGCCTCGCGTGGCGGATATCTGCTGGACGTGGACGAGAATCATCTCGACCTGTTGCGATTCGACGAGTTCACGTCCGCGGCGCGTGCGTTGCCGGACACGGAGTCGCGGCGCAAGCTCGACCTTTACGCCGCGGCGCTGGCGTGCTGGCGCGGGCCGGTGCTGGCCGACGTGTCGGCGAGCGTGCGGCAGCAGCATGCCGCCGTGGACGTGGCACGCCGGCGGGTGGAGGCCGCGATCGGGTACGCCGACCTGGCGCTGCGCCTCGGACTGCATGACCGGGTGGCCGGCGAGCTACGCGGCCTGGTTCCCGCGGAGCCGTTGCACGAGGGGCTGCACGCCCGGCTGATGCTGG
>DASXRB010000504.1:0-4953 GCA_036506875.1 Kribbellaceae bacterium
TCGGGATCGTGGGGGCGTCGCGGATCGGGCGGCGGGTGCTCGAGCTGTTGCGGCCGTTCGACCTCGAACTCGTGGTGGCGGACCCTTATATCGACGCGGCCGAGGCCGCTTCGCTCGGCGCCGGGCTGGTGGCGCTGGACGAGCTGGTCGCGACCTCGGACGTCGTCAGCCTGCACGCGCCGGACCTGCCGGAGACGCGGCACCTGATCGACGCGCGGCGGCTTGCGATGATGCGGGAGGGCGCGACCCTGATCAACACCACCGCGCGCGGCGCGCTGGTCGACACGGCGGCGCTGACGGCGGCGGTGCTGGCCGGGCGGGTGTACGCGGTGCTGGACGTGACCTCGCCCGAGGTGCTGCCGGCGGACACACCGCTGTACGACCACGACAACGTGCTGCTGACCCCGCACATCGCCGGTTCCCTGGGCACCGAGCTGGCGCGGATGGGCGCGCTGGCGGTCGACGAGATCACGCGACTGGCTCACGGCGAGCCGCTGCGGCACCCGGTCCTGCAGGAACACCTCACCCGCACGGCGTGAGGCGGCCGGTTGCCGGGGAAGCTCGCTGCCGTTGAGTAGCAGTGAAGTTCGCCGGCCGGCCCGCGGTCAGAGCTCGGCGACCCAGTGGCGGATGCGGTCGCGGGCGGGTTCGGTGGTGCGCCAGGGGAGGTCGAGCTGGGCGCGCTGGCGGTCGTGGAGCTCGATCAGCTTGAGCATCGCGCGTCTGAGGTCGGCGCGGTCGGGCGTGGGGAACAGCTGCGCCAGCTCGGTCGTATCGAACAGCTGCTCGGCGCGGCGGATCCCGAACACCGGGTGGCCGGCGAGCCGGGCCTGCCACTGCTCGACGACGTCGCGCAGCGGCTCGAAGTCGGCGGCGATCGCGTAGTACTCACCGCGTCGTACGTGCTGGACGCAGTAGACCAGCCACGCCCAGAACCGCTCCTCCTCGTGCACCGCCGGCGACCAGTCGACGGTCTGCTCAGGAGGTACGGCGGACCGGGCCCAATCGTCCAGGCGGCCGGTGTCGTCCCAGGCCACGGCGTACGGCCCGCCCCCGGCCGGCGGCAGCTCGTCCGGCGTGTACAGCGAGATGTCGGCCTTGATCCGCGGCTCGTACAGGTAGATCACGAAGTGTGGCTTCACATGGTCGGCGTCGAAGCGGTGGAACCACGGCGCGATCCGCCAGTCCCACCGCTCGGCCCAGGCCGCGTCGCGGGCCGCGGCATCGGGGAACACGATGCCGACGTCGAGGTCGGACTCCTCGTCCGTCCCGCCCCGCGCGACCGAGCCGCTCACGAACGCACCGACGGCGTCCGGCCGGAAGAACTCCAGTACGGCGCCCAGCATCCGCCGGTGGTCCGGGAGCGCGCCCAGGTGCTCGTACACCGCATCCCGCACCTCAGCCATGTGCGCCAACCTAAGCCACCGCCGTACGACGCGGACACTGGATTTCCTCGGGCGTCCCGCGGGCCAGGGTGCAACTTTTCGTCACCCAGCGGCGAAAAGTTGCACCCTCGAGACAGCGCGACCGATCAGCGCAGCGCGATGGCGCCGGTGGAGGTCTCGAGGGGGACGAGATCGCCGAACGACCAGTCGGGGGACGAGAGTGGCCGGAGTCGGTGACGGTGTGGCTGTCGGGCAGGCCGCCGAAGGGGTCACCTCCGGTCAACGCCGTCGGGTCCACGCCGCGCTCGGTGAGCAGCTCACGCCAACGGCTTGGCGGGAACGGACCGCACCGGTGCGGAAGCCCTGGTGTCGAAGCTGGTGCTGCCGAGCCGGCGCTCGGCGTAGGAGATCAGGTCCAGCACCTCCTTGGCGACATATCCGGTCGTTCCGCGCTCGACCGACTTGCGCCTGAGCACCCCTGAACCAGCCAGCTCCTCCAGCGCCGTCCGCGCCGCGGGGTAGGTGACACCCAGCACGCGTTCCGCGGTCCGCGCGGTCATCACCGGGACTTCCGGCAGGATTGCGAGGATGCGCGCCGTCGCGGAGTCCGACCGCGGCGTTTCGCGCCGTCCGAGCTCGCTACGGTGCCGGGCGACCCGGCCGGCCCACTCTGACTTGAGCTCGGCGATCTCCGTCGTGAGCCGGGCGGCTTGGTCGACCGCCACAAGCGTCGCGTCGAGGAAGACGTCCAGCCAGCGCGCCGCGCCCGAGCGCGCGGTCTCACCGTCGGGCGGGCCGTCGTACCTATAGGCGGTGAGGCCGTCGATGTAGGTGTCCTTCAGAGTGGCGAGGACCATGCTGATCGGAAGCATCGCGGCGGGCGTCAGCCGCCGCCGGGTGAGCACGGTGTGGATAAGAGATCTGCCGACCCGGCCGTTGCCGTCGGTGAACGGATGGATCGTCTCGAACTGCGCATGGACGAAGGCAGCCTGGACCAGCGGTGCGTGGGCCGACGCGTTGAGGTAGTCGAGCAGATCGCCCATCAAGGGCCGGACCCGATCGGCAGGCGGCGGAACGTACCCGGCGTCGAGCGGATGCCAGTTGGAGCCACCGATCCAGTTCTGGACGGTGCGGAGGCCGTGGTGCCGCTCCTCGGGCAGGAGCTCGGTGTGCAGGCGCACGACGTCCTCGACCGTCACCGAATCGGCCTCGACGAGCTCTCTGGAGGCGCGTCGCAGAACGGCGATGTTGTTCGCCACGAGCTGGGCCTGGTCGCTGAATCCCTTGACCGGCTCGTCCTGGGCCAGCTCGGCGAGCGCCACCTGCTGCGGGGACGGCGCGATGCCTTCGATCATCGACGACGCGATCGCCTCCGACCTGAGCAGGAACCGCGAGATCCCCTCGAGCGACCGCGCATCGCCGACGGCCGCGAGACGGTGGATGGCGCGCTCGGCCTCTGCTGCCTTCGACGCAAGGTCCGGGCCGACAACCAGCGGCCGGCCGGCCAGTGGATCAGGCAGGTAGGCGTTGAACGGCCCGCCACGATGATCCCGGCGACCCATCCCGGCACCGGGATCGGGCTCCCAGCGCAACGGAAGCAAGGTGGCCACTGGACCGTTTCCTTTCATGAAGGAGCCATCTATTAAAGCTTAGGACCCTAAAGTTTAACGGACGGCCGGCGGATGAAAGGAAACACTGGAACCTGAAGACGCACGCGCCCGCTGCTCGCACGGATACGCGAGCACGGCGCGTGGGGGTCAGCCCGGCGCACCACCAGGACGACGAAGGCCCCGGGGCTTGGAGCCTCGGGGCCGTTGCTTGTGCGCGAGGGGGGAGTTGAACCGTAGGAGGATCACGCTCCATCAGACGTCGATCGCCGTCCTGAGCGTGAAACCGGTGTCCCGTTGCCTCCGGTTTCCTCCCGTTTTTCCGAGGGGTGTGCACCCCCGGGGTGCACCAGTCAGTGTCGAGCTCAGTAAGCCTTCGACAGCTCGGAAGTCAACCTAGCCGATGACTCCCAGTGGTCGCCGATACGCAGGTCGCGGCACCAACGCTCCCCTACCGGCGGCGGCACGCCGCATCGGACGCGAGCTGGGCCGCTTGGGCATCGCGGAGTTTCGTGAACAAGAAGCGGTCCGCGTCCTCGGCTGACCCCCTGACCGGACATCACACCTAGAAGGCGGTGTAGCCGCCGTCGACCGGCAGGACGGCTCCGGTGATGTACGACGACTCCGGGGAGGCGAGGAAGAGCACGGCGGCGGCGACCTCGTCCGGGGTTGCGAGGCGCTGGAGCGGGATCTGCGACTCGCGCTGTCGGCGGTGGGCCTCCGGGTCGCGCCGACGCTGGAAGGATGCTTCGATGATCGGGGTCGCGGTCAGGCCGGGTGCGACGACGTTCACGCGAATGTTGCGTGGAGCCCACTCGATCGCGGCGCCCTTGGCGAGCATGATCAGCCCGCCCTTGGCAGCGGAGTACAGCACCTCCTCCGGCTTGCCCACCATGCCCAGCCTGGAACCGATCAGGACGAAGGAGCCCCCCGTCTGAGGCATCAATGGTGCGACGTGCTTCATCACGAGGAACGAGCTGAGCAGGTTGCTGTGCAGCACGTTCCTGGCGTCCTCGTAGGACATCTCGGTCAGCGGGCCGCTGGCCTGCAGCCCGTGGTTGAGCACGACCACGTCGACCGAACCGAACCTGTCCGCGGCCTGAGCCGCGAGGTCGGCCACGAACGCCTCGTCGTTGAGGTCCCCCGGGATGTAGACGTCGTCGGGCTGCGCGGAGTCCAGCTGGTCGCGACGACCCGTCAGCAGCAACCGGGCGCCCTCGCGCCGGAACCGGGAGCTCACCGCCTCCCCGATCCCACTGCCGGCGCCGGTCACCAGCGCGGTCACCTTCTCGAGTCTCATCTGGGTTTCTCCTAGGGTTGACTGGTTTCGTCAGGCACTCGGGACCACCTCAGCCGAGGTGGCCGCGGGCGGCGACGTCCCACCGCTGCAAGGTCGTGCCGTCCGCGTCGAACACCACCAGCTCCTCGAAGCTGGCCACGACCGGACACACGTGGTTGGGCACCACCGGCACCACCGTGCCGACGCTCGGGCGTGACTCCCCGCCGGGCACGGCGAGGAAGCCGTGGTACTCGTTGACCTTCGCCAGCACGGCCTTCGACCCGGCGACACCGCCGTACCCGAGCTCCGGCGTGCCCTCCCGGCCCAACGCCTTGGTACCGACGTCGATGATCACCTGGTCGGGCACCCAGTCGCTGACCACCGTCGCCGCCACGAACAGCGCGATGTCGTCCTCCTCGCACGCGCCGAGGCGCGTGTTGTTCAGGTCGCAGAAGACGTACGCCCCGGGACGGATCTCGGTGATCGGGCCGCGGGTCGAGAACGCGAACGTCGGTGTCGAGCCCGCGCTGACCACTTCCGCAGTCAGCCCCACGTCCTCGAAGCTGCGGACAGCGGTGGTCAGTGCGGCCTCCTGCTCGCGTGCTGCGCGCTGCCGCCAATCCGGACCGGCGCTGCCGTGCCCGGGATAGGTGTAGACCCCCGCCGGCACCAGCCCACGCTT
>DASXRB010000505.1:0-7519 GCA_036506875.1 Kribbellaceae bacterium
TCACGTTTGTCCGCGGCACAGCGGGGAACGGGACAGGGAGGCAATGCACCACTGGATCCGCCGGACACTCGGGGTTGTGCGGACAGTGGGGGTGCACGGCGCGACCTGCACACTCCTCGCGGTACCTTCTGACCCCAAGGCCAGATCGAGGCGCCGTACCCGGGACTTGGGCGGGTCCCGGGTACGGCGGGTCGGGTTCATCCCGATCGGACGGGCGTGACGGCAAGCCGCGAGGGGACTGCCGCCACGCCCGTTCTCCAGGTCAGCTCTCGTCCGTGGTGTCCTGCGGGGTGTCGTCGCCCGCGCCGCGGTCCGGTCCGGCGTTGCGGACGTCCTCGACCTTGCGCATCGCGTCCCGCAGGTCCTTCAGCCAGCTGTCGCTGTGCTGGGCGACCAGCCGCACGCACCAGCCGAGCGCGTCACTGCGCGACCGCGCCACGCCGGCGTCGACGAGCGTGTCCAGCACCTGCCGTTCCGGCTGCCGCAGCCGGGTCATCACCGGCGCCGAGAGCGACGTGAAGATCGTCCGCGTCGACCCGCACTCGACCCCCCAGGCGACCTTGCGCCGGGCACCGTGCTCGAGCTCGCGCGCGATCTCGATCCGCTTCTCCCGGGTGTCCTCGCGGAACCGCTTGATCCGCCCCTCGTCGGCAGCCGCCTTCGCGGCATCCGACGCGCCCTCGCTGTACTCCGGCGCCGGGATCCGTCCGACGATCACGATCTCGTCCCGGTCGATCGTGACCTCTGGCTCACCCTCGAACCAATCCGCCGGCAACCGCCCCGACAACCACCCGCGCACCCGCTCAACATTGTGTCCTGTACTCATGTAATCATGATTACACCCGAGTCAAGCCCCGAGCAGGTCCACCGGCGCACGCCCGCTGGTCAGAAGGGACCGACGACGGGCGACACGCCGGGTCACAAGGGCCCGATGAGCGGGTTAGGGGAGTTGCCAGTCCACGGGCCGGGCGCCGGCTTGGGTTAGGAGGCTGTTGGTGCGGGAGAACGGGCGGGAGCCGAAGAAGCCGCGGTCGGCGGACATCGGGCTGGGGTGTGCGGACTCGATGTAGGGGACCTCGCCGAGCATCGGCTTGAGGGTCTGGGCGTCGCGGCCCCAGAGGATCGCGACCAGCGGGCCGCCGCGGCCGGCGAGGGCGCGGATCGCCTGCTCGGTGACCGCCTCCCAGCCCTTGTTGCGGTGGCTGCCGGGGTTGCCGGGCTGGACCGTGAGCACCCTGTTGAGCAGCAGCACGCCGCGCTCGACCCACGGGGACAGGTCACCGGTGGTCGGGGCCGGTACGCCGAGGTCCGACATCAGCTCGCGGTAGATGTTCGCCAGGCTGCGCGGGATCGGCCGGACGCCGGGCGCGACCGAGAAGCTCAGCCCGACCGGATGCCCGGGGGTCGGGTACGGGTCCTGCCCGACGATCAGTACCCGCACGGAGCTCAGCGGCTGCTGGAACGCCCGCAGCACGTTCTCACCCGCCGGGAGGTACGGCCGTCCGGCGGCGATCTCGGCGCGGAGGAACTCGCCCATCCGGTGCACGGTGTCCTCGACGGGCGCGAGTGCGGTGGCCCAGTCGGGTGCGATCAGGTCGGAGAGAGACTTCGGACTCACCCGCGCAAGCATGCCAGGCCACCGGATCCGGCGGGGGTGCCGGCGTGGGGTTCATCACGAATACACCGGAAAGCAGTGTGTCGGTTAGGAACAGACCGGTTCCTGCCGTTATAAAGAGTGCGGCCCCGCAAAGTATGAGTTTGCGGGGCCGCATCGACTGCGCATGACGCCGCAGTCATCGAACCGGCGCGGTTCGTCGCTCGGTGCGTCACCACCGAGCCCGGGAGCCAGGGCTCCGGCGTGGACTCCGCTGCGGTTCGATCTCGTCCTCCTGCGAGGAGCGAGAAGTCAGTTGTACCCCTCGCGGATCCACGGTGACAAGGGATTTCCCAGAAATTCTCCGAGCGTCGCGGCGTGTCGTCTGGACATCACTCTGAGGCCTCGACCAAAGCCCTCAGCCGCGCCACATAACGCCCGGCCGACACGCGTTGCAGAGCCCGTACGACGGGCCCACCGGCGCGGGTGTACCAGGTCGCGCCGCGGCTGTAAGCGCTCACGGTGAACCACACCGTGCCGTCATCGGACAGCGTGACGACGAACGCCTCCTCGCCGGCCTCCGGATGCCCGGTCAGCGTGCCGTACGCGAACGCCGTCCGCGCCGGCCCCTCGTCCAGCCACACCACCCGGCACGGCGCCGCCAGCCCCACCGCGCCGGCCCCCAGCCTCGCGATCGACACCGCGCCGACGTCGACCCGCGCCGCCGACGCCTCCAGCCGGATCCCGGCCGTCTGCTGCACCCGCCAGTGCAGCAGCGCGTCCACCGCCATGGCGTACGCCTCCGGACCGGTGCCGACCCGCTCGCGCACCTCCAGGCGGTGGAACCCGGGCGGCGTCGCACCCGTCCGGGTCGCGCCCACCGGCGCGTAGTTGTACGACCGCCCCTCGAGATCCGAGAGCCTCACGACTGGGCGTACTTGCTCAGGTTCGTGGTGCGGTCCTGCTTGAGCTCGGCGAACAGGGCCTTCGCCTTGTCGGTGTCCCACTTGACCGCCGAGCCGTTCTTGGTGTCGTAGTTCGTGTCCGCCACCGGCACGGTCAGCGTCACACCCTTGCCCCCGGCAACCTTCTGCATGGCGCGGGCGAACGTGAACAGGTCCAGCGGCCCGGTCTCCTTGTCCACCGACAGCGCCCCGGCGCCGGAGGTGGCGACCTTGTAGTACCGCCACGGGTTCAGGATCGTCCCCGGCGAGACCGCCTTCTTGGCCACGGCGCCGACCATCTCGCGCTGCCGCTCGACCCGGCCCAGGTCACCCTTCGGGTCGGACTTGCGGGCCCGGACGTAGCCCAGCGCCTTCGGCCCGTCGAGCTCCTGGCAGCCGGCCGGCAGGTTGATGTGCGCGTCGTGGTCCTTCATCGCCTTCGGCAGGCACATCTCGATCCCGCCGACCGAGTCGATCACGGACACGAACCCGCCGAACCCGATCTCGACGTACGCGTCGATCCGCAGCCCGGTGGCGTCCTCGATGGTGCGGGTCAGCAGCTTCGGGCCGCCGAACGCGAACGCGGCGTTCAGCTTGTTCCTGCCGTGGTCCGGGATCGGCACGTAGCTGTCCCGCGGCAGGCTGATCAGCGCCGGCGGGCCGCCGGAGTCGGGCACGTGCAGCAGCATGATCGTGTCGGTACGACGGCCGCCGACGCTGCCGGTGCCGAGCCGCTTCTTGTCGGCGTCGCTGAGGCCCTCGCGGCTGTCGGAGCCGACCAGCAGGAACGTCGTACCGGGTGTGTCCACCGGCCGGTCGCCGGACGGCATCGCGTCGACCTTGGTGATCTTCGACCACGCGTAGAGCGGTACACAGATCAGCGTCAGCACGAACAGCAGCACCACGAGGCCGGCGATCCGGGCGATCCACTTCCCGCGCTTCTTCGGCTTCTGGGTCGCGATCGGTGCGTACGGGTCGAACGGCGGTGTCTGCGTCATGGAGCCACAGGCTACCGGGCGGGCGAATCACCCCGGCG
Organism: Kribbellaceae bacterium; assembly: GCA_036506875.1. GTDB lineage: Bacteria > Actinomycetota > Actinomycetes > Propionibacteriales > Kribbellaceae > DASRHY01. The sequence goes on from DASXRB010000505.1 coordinate 3,575, forward strand.
CGCGTCGGCGGAAGGTGCGGGGTGGCAGGCCGGTCCGGCTGGCGAACAACCGGCTGAAGTACGCGGCGTCGTCGTACCCGACCCGGCGGGCGACCGCCGCCACACTCAGGTCGGTGCCGGTGAGCAGCGCCTTCGCCTCGTTCAGCCGGGTGGTCAGCACGATCTCCCGCGGGGTGGACCCGGCTGCCCGCGCCGCCGCGCGCAGCCGTCGTACCGAGACGCCAAGCGCGGTCGCGTGGTCGGCGACCGAGCCGCCGGACAGCGCCAGCCCGCGCAGCCGGGAGACGAGCCGGGCGTCCACGCCGTCAGGTTCCGCCCGGGTGACGGCCAGGATCAGCTCGTGCAGCGCCGGTACGACGTCCGGGCCCGGGTCGTCCGCGGCGCACAGGCCGAGAACGCGGGCGAACGCGCGGGTCGTCCCGGCCGGATCGCGTGGGGTGGCGACCGGGCGGTCGCGGCCGAGCCGGCCGAGTGACTCGTAGGCCTGGGCCGCCGGGCCGTCGAACAGCACCCACGCCTGCCGCCAGCCGGTCGGATCCGGGAGGTAGGCGTGCCGGACACCGGGGAACAGCCAGAGCACGGCCGGCGCCTCGACCACGGCGAGGCGGCGGTCCGGTCCGTGCAGCAGTTGCCCGGTGCCCTCCGACACCAGCACCGCGGCGTAGCAGCCGAGCGCGCGTTCCGGGCCGCGCTCGGTGGTGCGGTCCCGAGCGCCCGCGCCCACGCAGAAGAGTCCAAGTCCGCGCTCGATCGGTGACGGCGTGAGGTAACGCGACCAGTTGAACCCGGTTGAACCCGTCGTCGCGGTCATGGGTACAAGAGTCCAAGAAGTGGTCCGCCGTGTCCATTCCACGCGGCCTTGGGCCTGGTCAGGCTGGTGCGCGTGCTGACCTCGAACGGCTATCGCCTCGACGAGTCGCCCGCGCGGCTGGGCGGGCTCGTCGCCGTACCGGACGCGGAGCGCAACGACCGGGACGCGCTGTGGCGGCGGCTGCGGCGTGACGGGTACCTGTTCCTGCGCGGCGCGCTCGACCCCGACGTGGTGCGGCGGTTCCGCCGGTACTACTTCAGCACGCTCGCCGGGACCGGGGTGATCCGGCGCGGCTCCGACCCGGCGGCGGGGATCGCGGGGGACGGCGCGGACCGCGCGGCGTTGCGGCGGGTGCTGTTCGAGCGGATCGTGCCGGGGGAGGCGTACCACGCGTTCTGCACGCAGCCCGCGATCCGCGACTGGTACGCGTGGTTCCTCGGCGGCGAGACCTTCCTGCACCGCCGCAGGATCATCCGGCACAGCGCCCGGCGAGACCGGGATCGGCACCGCGACCCAGGCGCACTACGACCTGGTGTACCTGCGCGAGGGCACCGACCGGGTGCTGTCGTCGTGGATCCCGCTCGGCGACTGCCCGGTCACGCGCGGCGGCCTGGTGTACCTCGAGGGCAGTCATCACCGGGTGCTGCGCGAGGAGGCCGAGGGCAGGTTGAAGCGCCCGGCGGCGTCGATCACGGCCGACCTGCCCGGCCTGGCCGATGAGTACGACGCTTGCTGGCTGCTCGCCGACTACGCGGCCGGGGACCTGGTCGTGCACACCGCGCACATCGTGCATGCGTCGCTGGACAACGTGGACCCGGGCGGCGTGCTCCGGCTGTCCACCGACATCCGGTACCAGCGCGCCGACCAGCCGATCGACCTGCGCTGGCAGCGCCACTGGCACGACCAGGACGGTCTCTGACACCGAACCGCTCGCATCCCGCAAATCCCTGCCGCTGAGGTGGTCCGTTCCTTCTCCGTGTGTTCACATCTCGCCGGCCCAACGGCCCGATTCGTGGCGATTCGCGAACACACGGAGTACGACGAGACGACGGAGACGACAGGATGAACCGCGCTCGGGCGAGCGCCACGACCCCAGCCCTAGCCGGCCATCCAGGCCTGGACCTCGTCGATCTCGCGGGGCATCGCGCCGGACAGGTTCTCGGTGCCGGAGTCGGTGATCAGGATGTCGTCCTCGATCCGGATGCCGATCCCGCGCAGGTCCTCCGGCACGGTCAGGTCCTCGGCCTGGAAGTACAGCCCGGGCTCCACCGTCAGCACGTAGCCGGTGTCCACGGTGCCCTTGGTGTACTTCTCGTTGCGGGCCGAGGCGCAGTCGTGCACGTCCATGCCGAGCATGTGGCTGACGCCGTGCAGGGTCCAGCGGCGGTAGATCATGCTGTCCTTGTCCAGCGCCTCCTCGGCGGGGACCGGCAGCAGCTCCATCGCCTCCAGGCCGCGCACGATCACCTCCATCGCGGCGTTGTGCGCAGCGGTGAACTCCGCGCCCGGCCGCAGCGCGGCGATCCCGGCGTTCTGTGCGTCCAGCACCAGCTGGTACAGCTCGCGCTGGCGCGGCGTGAACTCGCCGTTCACCGGGAACGTGCGGGTGATGTCGGCGGTGTAGAGCCGGCGGTTCTCCACGCCCATGTCGAGCAGCATCAGGGTGCCGTCGACGACCGGGCCGTCGTTGTCGATCCAGTGCAGCGTGGTGGCGTGCGGCCCGGCGGCCGCGATCGAGGTGTACCCGACGTCGTTGCCCTCGGCGCGGGCCCGGCGCCAGAACGTGCCCTCGATCCAGCGCTCGCCGAACCGGCGCACGTTGCCCATGTCGGCAAGCACGTCGGAGAAGCCGCGGTGCGTGATCGCGCACGCGTCGCGCAGCTGCTCGATCTCGAACGCGTCCTTGACCAGCCGCAGCTCCGACAGCGAGGTCGCGAGCTCCTTGTCGCGCTCCTCGTCGGTGTTGCTCACCAGGCTCGCGATCGCGCTGTCCTCGCCGCGCCGGACGCGGGTCGGTACGTCGCTCTTCAGCGCGTCCGCGAGCGCCTCGATGTGCCGCGTCTCGACGCCGTACTCCTTGGAGGTCTCGGTCAGCGACGGGCGGCGGCCCGCCCACAGCTCGCCGTACATCCGGTCGCGCCAGAACTCCTCGCCCTCGCTGCGGTCGCTGCGCGGGCGGAAGTAGAGGACGGCGTCGTGGCCGGAGGTGCCGTTCGGCTCCAGCACGAGCACCGCGTCGGAGGTCTGGTCGCCGACCAGCCAGACGTAGTCGGTGTGCGGGCGGAACGCGTACTCGGTGTCGTTGGAGCGGGTCTTGTACGTGCCGGCCGGGATCACCAGGCGCTCGCCGGGGAACGCCTCCGAGAGCCGGTCGCGGCGCTTGGCGGCCCAGGTCGCGACGTCGGTCAGGGTCGCGTCGGCGCGCTCGGTGTCGCCCCAGCCGGAGTTCATGAACTCGCGGAGCTTCTCCGGGAACGCGGGGTCGTGGGATGCGGTCTTCGGGGCGCTCTCGTCGGCCTGCGACGTCATTGTCGACCAGTCCTCACTTCTGCTCTGTCAGGTGTGCACCCGGTCGCCGCGCACGGTAGTGCCGTCCGGCAGCGCCTCGGCGGGGTCGGTGCCGAGCCGGGTGATGCGGTTCTCGCTGTCTACGAAGACTACGCGTGGCTCGAAGGTCTTCGCCTCGGCGTCGTCGAGCATCCCGTACGCGATGATGATGACCAGGTCGCCGGGGTGCACCAGGTGCGCGGCGGCGCCGTTGATGCCGATCACGCCGGAGTCGCGCGGGCCCTCGATGATGTACGTCGACAGCCGGTTGCCGTTGGTGATGTCGACGATGTCGACCTTCTCCCCGGGCAGCAGGTTCGCCGCGTCCATCAGGGTCGCGTCGAGCGTGCACGACCCGACGTAGTGCAGGTCGGCCTGCGTCACCGTCGCACGGTGCACCTTCGACTTCATCATCTCGCGCAGCATTGACCCATTATCACCGCGCTCGCCGAACCCGCAGTGGTCGCCGTCACGCCGCTCGCACCTGCCCGGCATCCCCGGCAGGTCGCAGCGGCGCCGCGGCCCGCGCCCCTTTCACCAGGATCGCTGTCGCGCCGACGACCGAGAGGGCCACCACCGCCTGGCGT
>DASXRB010000506.1:0-7656 GCA_036506875.1 Kribbellaceae bacterium
GTGCAGGACCGCGAAGAGCTTGGCCGCCTCCTCGGCGACGCTGCCCACAGGTTCCCTGGTCATCTGGCGGTCATCGGCTCCTCTCCGTGCTGCGCGGGCCGGTCGCCGCGCGCGCCTGCCCGTTCGGGGCGCCGGCCGGCAGCGGCGAGCCGGTCGGGCCGGGCGCGAACCGGACCAGCAGCCGGCCGCCGTCCAGCCGCGCGCCGGTGACCACCGAGCGGGCCAGCGCGACCGGCAGCGGCATCACCCGGCGGTACGACCCGATCGTGATGATCAGCTCGTCGCCGTACCGGGCCAGCTCCAGGTCGGTGATCGTTGCGTGCGGCAACGAGATGGACAGCGTGTACGACGTACCGTCGTGCTCCAGCTCGACCGACCCGTTCGAGGTGGCCGGGGCGAACGGGTCGTGCCCGCGGTAGGTCTCCACAGCGAACGCGGCCAGCTCCTCCAGCCCGACCGGCTCGCAGGCGCGGTACGGCGACTGCCAGATCGGCAGCGGCTCGAACGAGGTCGCCACGTCGTCCAGTACGGCGCGCTGCGCGGCCACCCACTGGCGGCGCCAGGCGTCCGCACCGGCCGCCGGGAACACCCGGTTCGCGACCACGCCGTCGACGGTGTAGCCGAACAGCGACAGCGTGGTGAGGCTGCGGCGCGCCTCGGCGAGCACGACGGCCTCGGGCGTGAGCACCAGCCGGACCGAGGCGTCCGGGCCGGTCAGCACCGCCCGGACCTCGGCCAGGTCGGTGTGCAGCCGGCGGGCGGCGGCGCGCACCGACGCGTCCGGCAGCGGTACGCCGGCGACCCGGGCGAAGGCCGGGCGGAACGGCCGGACCACCGTGCGATCGACGTTGAAGAACCGGTCGACGTACCAGCTGAGCACGTCGGGCAGCGCCAGCAGCCGCAGCGTCTCGGCGGTCGGCGCGCAGTCGACCACGATCACGTCCCAGGCCCCGGAGTGGACGTGCTCGCGCACCTCGAGCAGGGCGAGCACCTCCTCCGCGCCGGGCAGCACGGCGAGCTCCTCGCGCTCGATCGGCCCGGTGCCGGCCGCGTCCAGCACGGTGCGCAGGTAGTTCTGGATGTCGCCCCAGGACTGCTCGAAACGGCGCTGCGGGTCGACCTGCTGGACGAACAGCCCGCTGTCGATCTCGGCCGGCTCGCTGCCGACCGGCGAGTCGAACGCGTCCGACAGCGAGTGTGCGGCGTCGGTCGACATCACCAGCGTGCGCTTGCCGCGCAACGCCGCGAGCGTGCCGGTGCCGGCAGCCGACGTCGTCTTCCCGACGCCGCCCTTGCCGGTGTACAGCAGGACTCTTGTCACCCGGACCGCCTCAGCCTCAGCGCACGTGGTTCAAGGGGTCAGGACTCTACGCGCTTCTTGAGGCCTTTCAGAGCGGTATCGATGATGACCTTCTCGGCCTTGCGCTTCAGCATGCCGATCATCGGGATGCTGATGTCGACGGCCAGCCGGTAAGTGACCTCGGTGGTGCCGTCGCCGCGGTCGGTGAGCACGTACGCGCCGTCCATGCCCTTGACCATCTTGGCCTCGATCAGCGTCCAGCGGACCTCGTTCGCCGCCCACGTGTAGTCCAGGCTGTACTCGTCGGAGATCGGGCCGGCGTCCATCGTGAACCGCACCTGCTTGGGCCGGCCGGCCGCGTCGTACGACAGGATCTCGGTCTCGCGCATCGAGTCGGCCCACTCCGGGTACGCCTCGAAGTCCGCGATCACGCCCATGATGGCCGCGGGGCCGGCGTTGACGATGATGGATGAGGTGGTCTGCTCGGCCATCGATTCACCTTCCGTCTTCTCATACGTCCCAGCGGAGACTATCGCGGGTTCGTACCCCGGGCGGTGCTCACCCGGCGCGCGACCGCCCTCGACCTCGTCCTTGAAGCTCCACAGGTGCCTGCGATACCCCGCGACGTACTCCCGCTGGAGCTTGCGCAGCCGCCGCGGACCGGCGGGCGACGGCGGATCGGCGCGCAGGTACCAGTGCACGACGACGCCGTCGCGGACCTGCTCCAGCCACAGCTCCGCGGTGCCGTGCACGTCCCCCTCGACGCTCCACCGCACGCCGTGCAGACCCCGCTCCTCGTAGGGTGTCAGGTGCAGCCCCGGCCACCAGGCTCGCCACAACGCGGGGTCGGCCAGCCGTCGCGCCACGTAGGCTGGTTCGGCGACCACCAGGTCGTCGCAGGCGATGTCGATCGATGGCATCGTGAGGTTTCCTTGGTCACACAGACTTGGCTACTTCTGAGTACGTGACTGTAACGTGCGGGCAACCGGCCAGGAGCCCGCGTCAACTGGAGGTAGGGCACGGATGCGTGAATTCACCACCCCCGCCGTCGTCGAGCCACCCACCACGGGCGGCCTGAGTGATCCGGTCTGGGCGAACGCCTCCTCCCATCCTGACAGTGCCGTGTTCAGCCGTCGCAGCGGCACCGGCTGGACCGACGTCACCGCGGCCCAGTTCCGCGACCAGGTGGCCGCGGTCGCCAAGGGCCTGATCGCGGCCGGCGTCGAGCACGGCGACCGAGTCGCGCTGCTCAGCCCGACGCGGTACGAGTGGACGGTCGTGGACTACGCGATCTGGTCGATCGGGGCCGCCACGGTGCCGGTCTACGAGACGTCGTCGGAGTCGCAGATCCAGTGGATCCTGACCGACTCCGAGGCGGTCGTCGCGGTGGTCGAGAACGCCAGGCACGCCGAGGCCGTGGAGAAAGCCCGGCCGGAGGCGCCCGCGCTGCAGGAGGTCTGGCAGATCGAGTCCGGCGCGCTGGACGAGCTGGCCGCGCTGGGCTCCGACGTGACCGACGCGGAGCTCGCCAAGCGCCGCGCCGCGGTGACCCCCGCCGACCTGGCCACGCTGATCTACACCTCCGGCACCACCGGCCGCCCGAAGGGCTGCAAGCTCACCCACGCGAACTTCCTGTCCGAGCTCACCACCGCGGTCAAGGTGCTGGACAAGCTGTTCGTGCTGGACGGCTCGTCGACGCTGCTGTTCCTGCCGCTGGCACACGTGTTCGCCCGGATCATCCAGGTCGGCTGCGTGATGATGCGGGTCAAGCTCGGTCACACGTCCGACGTGAAGAACCTGGTCGCCGACCTCGGCGAGTTCAAGCCGACGTTCATCCTGAGCGTGCCGCGGGTGTTCGAGAAGGTGTTCAACACCGCGAGCCAGACCGCGCACGCCGGCGGCAAGGGCAAGATCTTCGACGCCGCCGCCGAGACCGCGATCGCGTACTCGCAGGCGCTGGCGTCGGGTCGCGTAGGGCTCGGGCTGCGGTCGCGGCACGCGGCCTACGACCGGCTCGTCTACCGCAAGCTGCGCGCCGTCCTCGGCGGCCAGGCGTCGTACGCCGTGTCCGGCGGCGCTCCGCTCGGCGAGCGGCTCGGGCACTTCTTCCGTGGCATCGGCGTCCCGGTGCTGGAGGGCTACGGCCTCACCGAGACCACCGCGGCCCTGGCCGTGAACCTGCCCGGCGACCTGCGGATCGGCACCGTCGGCAAGCCGCTGCCGGGCGTCACGGTCGCGGTCGCCGAAGACGGCGAGCTGCTGTTCAAGGGCGGCCAGGTGATGGCCGGCTACTGGCGCAACGACGAGGCCACCGCGGCCGCGATCGACGCCGGCGGCTGGTTCCACACCGGCGACCTCGGCGAGTTCGACGACGACGGCTTCATCAAGATCACCGGCCGCAAGAAGGAGATCCTGGTCACCGCCGGCGGCAAGAACGTCGCACCCGCCGTCCTGGAGGACCGGATCCGGCTGCACCCCCTGGTCAGCCAGTGCATGGTCGTCGGCGACGGCAAACCCTTCATCGCGGCGCTGGTCACCATCGACCCGGAGACGATCGGTGCGTGGGCCGAGCAGCACGGCAAGAAGCCCGACATCCGTTCCCTGGTGGACGATCCGGACCTGAACGCCGAGATCCAGACCGCCATCGACGACGCCAACTCCGCGGTCTCCAAGGCCGAGGCGATCCGCAAGTTCGCCATCCTCCCCACCGACTGGACCCAGGAGAACGGCGAGCTCTCCCTCAAGCTGTCCCTCCGCCGCCACATCGTCATGAACAACCACGCCACCGACGTAGAAGCTCTCTACACCTAACCGTCGTCCCCAACCTTCGTCGTTCATCGGGCCCTTGTGACCCGGCGTGTCGTCGTTCATCGGTCCCTCCGGACCATCCAACCCCTGCCGATCGTCCGGCGAGTGCGATCAGCGGGCTGAAGTCCGCTGCGGGGTGCGCGCGACCTCTTGTCACGCGTGGACATGCCGGTACGACGGACAGGGGCGTCCGCACTCGTAGGACGGACAGCGGCGCCCGCACTCGTACGGCGGACGGCAGCGCCCGCAGCCGTAGGAGAAATGCGCCCGAGCTGCGTGGTCGACCTGTGGCGGTGTCGGTCTCAACGACGACCTCAGCCTGGCCTCCAGGTACACCGCCGTGCGTGTGCACGAATCGCCTTGATCACCTCGGCGCCTTCGACCACACGTCGAGGCGCCGTGGGATCGCGCACGCACGCCGGGCCGGCGACGGTAGTTGCTCCGGACACCCTCATGAGTCCAGTTCCGGTTCAGGCCGAGCAGGCACCGTCATTCCACTCACAAGGGCACACGCGGAGCGAAACCCACTCCGAGCCGGCCGTGATCGCACACGCCGAATTGATCGGCAGGGCCCGGTGGGCGGAGGGGCCCGATGAGTGGCGACACGCCGGGTCACAAGGGCCCGATGAACGGATGGGGACCGCCGGACGGTCCGGAGGATGGAACTGGGCTGGCTGGGGTGTAAGGGGTGTGGGATGGTTACGGTAATTAGCGGTTGGCGGAGGTGGGAGGCGGAGTGCGGGTCGTACGGGATGCCGCGGGGCGGAGGACCGCGGGGCTGGGGTTCGCGGTGCTGTCGTCGGTGGCGTTCGGGGGTTCCGGGCCGTTCGCGAAGGCGCTGATCGGGGCCGGGTTCACGCCGCAGCAGGCGGCCTGGCTGCGGATCACGGGCGCGGCCGTGCTGCTGGTGCCGCTGGTGCTGGCGTTGCGCGGGCGGGCGGGGATCGCGGCGGCGCGGGGGTCCTGGGTGCAGCTGACGCTGTACGGGCTGACCGGGGTCGCGGGGTGCCAGACGCTGTACTTCGTCGCGGCCAGCCGGGTGCCGGTCGGGGTCGCGATCCTGCTCGAGTTCACCGGTCCGGTGCTGGTCGTCGCGTGGCTGCGGTTCGTGCGGCGCAGCGTCGTACCCAGGTCGGCAGTGATCGGCGTCGTGGTCGCGCTCGCCGGCCTGGCCTGCGTCGTCGAGGTGTGGACCGGGCTCGCGATCGACCCGGTCGGGCTGCTCGCGGGACTGGGCGCGGCGGCCTGCCAGGCGGCGTACTTCCTGCTGATCGACCGGCTGACCGGGGTCACGGACCCGCTGGTGATGACCGCCGCCGGCAGCGTCGCGGGCGCGGTCGCCCTGACCTTCGTGGCGGTCCCGTGGGCGGCGCCGTTCGGCGTGCTCGGCGAGACCACCGCGATCGGGCAGCGGTCGGCGCCGGCGTGGACGTTCGCGGTCTGGATCATCGTGGTCTGCACGGTGGTCGCGTACCTGGCCGGCGTCGCGGCCGTGCAGCGGCTCTCGGCAGCGGTGGGCGGCGCGGTGGCGTACGTCGAGGTGGTCGCTGCCTCGCTGTCCGCCTGGCTGCTGCTCGGCGAGCGGCTCACCACACCGCAGATCGCCGGCGGTCTCATCGTCGTCGCCGGCGCGTTCGTCGCGCAGACCGGCGTCAGCCACGCGGCACCCGGCGAGGTCGCCCCGCTCGAGACCGCGGAACCGGAGACCGCGCGAGTTGCCTAACCGAGGTCCAGCGCGGAGCGGAGCTCGGCGCCGGCGCGGTCCCAGGTCCACTCGGCGGCGACCCACTCGCGTCCGCACTCGCCCATCCGCCGGGCGCGGTCCGGGTCGAGCAGCAGGTCCACCAGCCGGACCGCCACCGCGACCGGGTTGTACGGGTCGACCAGGTACCCGGTCTCGCCATGCCGGACCGCGTCCGCCACTCCCCCGGAGTCCCCGGCCACGACCGGCAGCCCGCACGCCGCCGCCTCCAGCAGCGCGATCCCCAGCGCCTCCGGCTCGAGCCCGAACCGCCTGGTCCGGCACGGCATCGCGAACACGTCCCCCAGCTCCGCGTACGGCGGGACGCCTGCCCACGGCACCGATCCCGTGAACCGCACCGCACCGGCCACACCCAGAGACCGCGCCAGCTCCTCCAGCCGCCCACGCGCCGGCCCGCCGCCGACCAGGACGAGCACGGCGTCCGGCACCCGCGCCAGCACCCGCGGCCAGGCCCGGATCAGCGTGTCCTGGCCTTTGCGCGGCACCAGCCGCGACACGCACGTCACCACCGGCACCCCGGTCAGCCCCAGCTCCCCGCGCAGCTCGGCGCCACCGCAGCCCGGACGGAACCGCCCGACGTCGACCCCCGGCCGCAGCGGCCGCAGGTCGGCGGCACCGGCCACCGCTGGGGCGATCCGGTCCGCGCACCATCGGGACACGTACGTCACCACGTCCGCACCCGCGCCGATCCGGTGCAGCGCCGCCCGCGTCCCCGGCACCGTCGCCCACCAGGTCTCGTGCCCGTGCGTCATCGCCACCACCCGCCGGGCCCCCGCCGCGCGCAGCGCCGGCGCCATCAGCCCGAGCGGTGCTGCGGCCCCGAACAGCACCCGGTCGCAGCCGTGCTCGCGCAGCACCCGGGCCGCTCGCCGGGTCGCCCGCGCGGTCGGCACCAGCATCGAGGCCCGGTCCCGGACGACGGTGAACGGCAGCCCCTCGTCGTACGACGATGCCCCCGGCATCGACGCGGTGAACACGACCACCTCCGGGAGCTGGTCGCACAGCGAGCGGACGAACGACTCGATCCCGCCCTGCCGGGGCGGGAAGTCGTTCGTGACGACCAGGACCGTCATCGGCCCGCGAGCGGCGGCAGCTCGATCCCGTGCCGCGCACCCCAGGTCCGCGCCAGCTCGATGCGCTGCGGCGGCGTCGGGTGCGTGGAGAACATCGCGAACCGCCACGGCCGCGGGTCCAGCGCGGACAGGTTCGTCAGCGACAGCGCACGCTGCATCTGCGCGAACCCGGCCGGGTCCCGGGTCAGGTCGAGCGCGTGGACGTCGGCCCGGGTCTCGACGCGGCGGCTGATCAGGTTCTGCGCCGGCGCGGCGACCGTCGTACCGATGGCGACCAGTGCCAGCAGGAAGGCGGTACGACGGGGGTCCGCGAGCCGGGACCCGGCCACCAGCCGTAGCAGCACCACCGCCAGCAGCATCGCCAGGGCGCCGACCAGCGTGCCGCGCAGCACGTCGCCGTGCTTCGCGTGCCCGAGCTCGTGCGCCACCACCTGCCGGACGTCATCCGGCGGGCGCCGCAGCAGGGTGTCGTACACGACGATCCGCCGTGTGGACCCGAAGCCGGACACGTAGGCGTTGAGTGACGTCGTACGACGTGACGCGTCGGCCACCAGCACGTCGCGCACCGGTTCGCCGTCCGCTGCCGCCATCCGCAGCAGGTCCGAACGCAGCTCGCCGGCCGGCATCGGCGTGAACGCGTTGAACCGCGGCTCCACCAGCACCGGGTACGCGAACGACACCGCCACCACCAGCGTCGCCGCGAGCACTCCGGC